>JAEZHS010000563.1 GCA_023436825.1 Pseudomonadota bacterium
CCCTCGGCCCACACCACGCACTAGCGTCCGCCGCGCGGGCGCGCAGGCTCCCGCCCCCCCGCGCGGCCACCGCCAAGTCCTTAGATGCTCACCAAGACTACTCAAGCATGTTAGCGTCCCCGCCAAAGAGCGGCGCAGGGGGCGCAAATCCATGACCGTGTGTGTGGCGGGCCTAATCAATTGGACCTATGACAACGGCGACATCCGCAAGGCAATCATTACGGCATCCGACAGAATGCTTACAGTAGGTGAGCACGAGTACGAGCCGGGACAGCGGAAAATCGGGCAGCTATCCCCCCGTATTCTAGCGCTGGTAAGCGGAAGCATTACCGTCCACGCAGAGGCAATGGGCAACACGGTCTCACATCTGTCCGCGTCTCCCACGACCGATGTGGGCGATGTCGCTGAAATCTACGCATCGTACGTGCGTAGATATAGACTTCGCGAGGCTGAGCAAACGTACTTGGCGCCACTTGGGCTCGACGCTGCGACATTCGTGGCTGCACAAGGAACCATGGCCCCTGGCGTTGTTTCTGATCTCGTTTCCCAGATGCAGAGTCACCGGATCGACGCGGAGGCAATTGTGGCAGGCTGCGACGACCTAAAGGCTCACCTCTACCATGTCGATGATCGTGGTTTTGTCACCTGCCATACCGATCCTGGATTTGTCTCCATTGGCATTGGTTGCAATCATGCCAACGCAGAGATCATGGCGGCCAATTTCTCAAGCTGGTGGCCGCTCGCGCGCTCGGCACTCTTGTTCTACACAGCAAAAAAGCGAGCCGAGGTGGCGCCCGGAGTGGGATCAGAGACCGACATTTGTCTGATCAACAGACATGGCATGATTGTCCTTCCTGAACCGACACAACAGAAGATCGCGGATATTTTCCAAAAGGGCGTTGAACGAAGGAAGCAAGGCGAAGACGCCGATGAACAGGAACTCCTAGCGTTCTTCGAAAAAAACAAGCAGCCGACGATCGCGCATCAACCCGCCAGCGAAGCAATTTCCTCCAGCGACCACCCATGATCGGTCACGCCGCTCGCCATGGTGTGGCTCGATCCGCGCAGCCTTCACCGATACCAGCACGTAAAGCCCGACCCCCATTCCTGGGCGAGATGCGGGCTTCCTGATGGCCACGACACCGGCCGCGGCGTGAAAGCGTTCGGCGAGGACCTGCAGAAGCTCGCCGACGCGGGCCAGACGACACCACTCACAGATCGCGCTCGCTAGGCTTGGGGGGCTCGCGGTCGTCGGGCCGCCAAAGCTTGGGCTTGTGCATGCCGGAAGAACGTCGGCAAACGATGCCGGGATCCGCGATGAATCGTCCACGGCCAGGCCTCAGATGCTCACCAGCTCTTTGCCGCTGCCTTTGCAGTCGGTGCACGGTACCGGCGTCTCGTCGGGCTCGAGAAAGACGCCGCTGCCGGCACACACGGGACAGATGATTTCTCCGGCGACGCCATCCAGGCTGGTCACGTTTCTGAGCTCACATTCCTCCGCGCCGCACACCAAGAGCCGGCCGAGCCGGATCCTCTGCACTAACGGTCCCTGCGATCGACGTCGCGCGCCGGCGGCCGCTCGGTTTTTTCCTGCTGCGGGCGATTGTGCGCGAACGGGCGCCGCCCGACATGCGACAGCTGGTGCCGCAGCACTTCCATCGGGAGGTTCCGAACCTCCCGCCCGCAGCTCGGGCACTTGTAGGGTTTCGGCCTGTGCACCCGGATTCAACGCCCTGCGGCTCCAGCGTTGCCAGGCGCTTTGGGAACCCCTCGTCGGGCGGAATGCGGCACCGGACGCACGACCTGCCGTGCTGGCTTGTCCTCGCGCTGGCCCTGGTACGAGACCTGCCGTAGCAGGTTGTCCTCGGTCCATGTCAAGTAGGTCACTTCGACCACCAGCTCCGGCCGCACCCAATGCACGCGCGACAGCTTGAGCGGCGAGCCGAATCGGCTGTCGCGCGGCGGCGGCTCGGCGAGCGGCATCTTTGAAGCGTGCAGGGGCTTCAGCACGCCGGCCAGGCGCTTGAGCTCCTTCTCGCTCATGCCGGTGCCTGCCCGGCCGGCATAGAGCAGCCGCCCATCCTCGGTGTAGTAGCCCAGCAGCAGCGCGCCGATGTGGCTGCGGCTGCCTTCGGGATCGGTCCAGCCGACGACCACGAACTCCTCGCGATTGAGGCACTTCGACATGACCCAGATCCCGCGATCGCCGGGCGCGTACGGCCGATCGGCGCGCTTCGAGATGGCTCCCTCGAGCCCGAGCGTGCAGGCCTGCGCCCGGAAGCGCGGACCGTCGCCGGCGACGTGCTCGCTGTAGAGGAGGCCATCGATCTTCCGACCGAACAGCCGTTTCAGCCTGGCCTTGCGGTCGACCAGCGGCAGCGAAGCGATATCATCACCGTCGATGAACAGCAGGTCGAAGGCGACGTAGACGAGCTGGTCGGTGCGGCCCTCGTCCATGGCCGCCTGCAGGCGGCTGAAGATGGGAACGCCCTCGGCATTGAGCGCGCACAGCTCGCCGTCGATATAGGCGGACTTGACCGACAGCCGCTGCAGCGCCTCGACCGTACGCCGATAGCGGCGCGACCAGTCGAGCCCGGTGCGCGTCAGCAGCACCGCCTTGCCGCCGTCGATACGGGCATGCATTCGATAGCCGTCGTACTTGATCTCATGTACCCAACCAGGGCCCGGCGGCGCCTCCTCCACCAGGCGCGTGAGCTGCGGCTTGATCC
>JAEZHS010000642.1 GCA_023436825.1 Pseudomonadota bacterium
GGACCGCGCGCTTCCAGCGCGCCTCATGAGCGCGCAAGATGCGCGCGGTCCGGAAGAGCTCAACCGCCCTTGCGGTTCTCCATGACGGCGATCGTCTGCTGGATGGCTCCGGGATCGACGGCGGATCGCCCCTTGAACGGCTGGTCCATCACGAACACGAAGCCGATGAAGGCGCCCAGCACGGCCATCTGGCAGCCCAGGATGATGGAGCGAAAGCGCGTGCGCTCGATGTTGCTGCTGACGAACAGCAGGATCAGGAAGGCAAAACCGATGACTTCCCAGAAGATCGCCGACAGCGAGACGCCCACAGCATTGAGCCGCGAATCGCGCGTTTCGGCCACCAAGTCGAACGAACGCAGGATCTCGGCATAGATGGTGACCTGCCGTCCCTGTGAAGGATCGAGGGCCAGTATGCCGCGCGAGACGCCGGCAAAGGCCTCCTGTGTCCTGGCGCTGACGTCGCCACCCGCCAGCAGGGGCCACTCGTCGCTGACGATCGAACGCGCATAGGCGAGGAGATGGGGCCGGACCTGATCCGCCGTTTCGTGACCGTAGCGCACCAGCAGGCGATCGAGGCGGTTGATGCTGGAGGCCTCCGCGGAGACCAGTCGGGGAGGGAGTAGAGCCAGTCGATCACGGGTCGATCAGCACCCCGGGATTCATCATGCCCTTGGGATCGAGCTCGCGCTTGGCGCCGCGCAGCGCCCGGGCGAACAGCTAGGGGCGCTGCCTGTCCTAGAACGGCCGATGGAACCGGCCGACCGCGTGGTGATGCGTGGTCGTGCCGCCATGCTCGACGGTGGCCGCCGTGCAGGTCGACAGCACCTCCATGAACTGATCGAGCGCGATGCGCTTGTCCAGGATGCCGCCGAAGGTGAAGTAGAGGCAGGGGCCGTCGGGATAGACGTGGGTGAAGCGGCAGGTGACGGTACCATCGCGGCCGGTCACGCGCTTGATCGTGTCCTGCGTGATCTTCGTGATCTTGCCGTGGAAGTCGCGGACGCGCTCCCAGGTCATCGACGTCTCGAAGGTCGAGGAGAGGATGCCGCGTGCCACCGCGTGCTCGCCGTAGTGCGGCGCCTTGATGAACTTGTTGCGCCAGGCGCCGGCCGCGCCGGAGCGATGGGCGTTCTCGTCGTCGGCGCCGGCGTCGGGCACGCCGCCATGGCCGGCGCAGATCTCGAGCGCCCGCTTCATCCAGACGTCGAGCGGATGGTCGGCAGACTCAAAGGCCAGCACCAGCACGGCCTCCTCGCTGCTCCACGGGATGTTGGGCAGCGCCTCTCGCGCTTCCAGCAGGCGGCAGTTGGCGGGATAGAGACCGGCCTGGGTGATCTCGCGCACCGCGTCGGCGCCGTCGAAGAAGTTCTTGAAGCGCACCGAAGCCGACGTCCGGAACGTCGGCTTCTTGCGCAGGCGCACCCAGGCTTCGGTGATGATGCCCAGAATGCCCTCGGAGCCGAGGAACAGGCGGTCGGGGCTGGGGCCGGCGCCCGAGCCCGGCAAGCGGCGCGTCTCCAGCATGCCGGCGGGAGTCACCACACGGGTGCTTTCGACGAAATCGTCGATGTGCGTATAGAGCGTGGCGTAATGGCCGCCCGAGCGCGTGGCGATCCAGCCGCCCAGGGTCGAGCAGCGATAGGCCTGCATGTAGTGGCGCATGGTGAAGGGGCTGTCGCGCAGCTGGTCCTCGATCGCGGGCCCATAGATGCCGCCCTGGATGCGCGCCGCATGGCTGACCGCATCGACCTCGAGCACCTTGTCCATGTGGCGCGTCGAGATCGTCACCACCTTGTCGAAGGCCGCACTGGGTTCGATGCCCTTCACCACCGACGAGCCGCCGCCGTAGGGGATCGCCTTGGCGCCGATCTTGTCGCACCAGTCGAGCAGGCGGACGATGTCCTGCTCGTTCTCGGGGAACGCGACCGCATCCGGCGGATTGGGCACCGAGCGCATGAACATGCGCGTCGTGTCGAAGCCCGCCTTGCCGTAGCTGTGCTCCAGCCGCGTCAAGTGGTCGGTGCGCACGATGTCTCTCAGCGCGTCGGGCACGACGACGCGCGGGGCGCGCAGCGTGATCTCCGCGGGCTTGGGCGGCGGCGTGACGTCGAAGCCGTTGAGGCCGTAGCGTTCGGCGGTCTCGGCTTCCCAGGACTTGATCTCTTCCGGCGTCAGGTCCTCGTCGGCATAGCCCCAGGCATAGAACTTCTTCTGCCGCCGCATGTGTCCTCCGATTTATTCGTTTGCTTCACGCCGCGAAGGCGACAGGCCTCGTCGTGCCCTTGATCTGGGTGCGATGCATGATGCGCCGCGCCGTGCCGTCGAACGGATCGCGCCGGTGCATGGTCGAGCGGTTGTCCCACATCACCAGGTCGCCGAGCTTCCAGACATGCCGGTAGAGGAAGCGGTCCTGCGTGGCATGCGCCCACAGCGCCTCCAGCAAGGCGTCGGAGTCTTCGCGCGAATAGCCCTCGATATACGAATTGCGTCGGCGGCCGAGATAGAGCGTCGCGCGACCGTTGCCGGGATGGCGCAGGATCGCCGGATGCCAGGCGCCGGGCGCAGCCATCGGATCGTCGGTAGGCGTCACGCCCTTGCGCAGGTAGCCGCCCGAATTGTAGGTGCCGTCGTGCTTGACGCGCCGACCCTCGATCTTGCGCGCCAGCTCGGCGGGCAGCGCGGCACAGGCCGCCTGCATGCCGCAGAACCAGGTGTTGCCGCCGCTTTCCGGGATCTCCAGCGAATAGAGCATGGAGGCGTCGGGCGGCGTGTCGAGATAGCTCATGTCGGTGTGCCACACCGCCTCGCCGGCGCCGAGCGCGCCGATCGGATCGCCCTTTTCGTCGAGCACGTTGGACACGACATAGATGTCTGGATAGCCGGGCGGGCTGATGCGGCCGCGCTCCTGGTTGGGCGGCGGATCGAGCTCGCCGAAGCGACGGCTGAAGGCCAGGAGGTCGTCGTCGCCGAGCTGCTGGCCGCGCATCAGGATCATGGAATGCTGGTTCCAGGCGCGCTCGATCGCCGCGAAGTCCTGGTCGCCCAGCCGTCGCAGATCGACGCCCGAAATCTCCGCACCCACCGCCTCTGTCACCGGACGCACCGTCACGGCCATTCGCTTCCTCCTCCTCTCATGTTCCTCTCCCCTTGGGGGAAAGGAGCATGAACGACAGGATGATCGACCCGCTGCCGCGCTCGATCAAGCGTCCCCTCAGGCACCGAGCGACTGTTTCATCCAGCTCGTGAGCTTGGCCGCGGCAGCCGGCGCGATCGGACCGCCAAAGCCCGAGTCGGTCGGCCATTGCACCAGCTTGAGATTGTGGCTGGCGGCGGGAACGATCACCGCTTCGCCGGGTGCGTCGCGCCTGCCCAGCGCGTCGATCAAAGGCTGTACGTCTTCCATCGGCACGACCTGGCGATCGGCCGCACCCTGCAGCAGCAGGCAGGGTAGGCGCGAGGCGGTGAGCGCTTCGGCCGGGTCGAAGGCGAGCAGGCGTTGCAGGAATGGTCCGCCATAGGGCGGAAACAATACCTCCAGCTCGCGCGGCAGGTCCGACGGAACGCGACCCGTGGCCTCGATTGCCCTGATCGCGCGATCGGTCGGCGCCAGCAGATTGGGCGCACCGCGTCCGACCTGCGCGCGCACGATGTCCCCGAGCCTTCGCCCGGGCGCGGCCAGGAGCACCATTCCATGCGGTGGGTTTTGGGCAATGGTCGGCGCCGCCGCCAGCACCAGGAGACTGCCTTCGCTGTGCCCCAGCAGGGCCGTGGCGTAGGCCTTGATCTCGTCGTGCTTGACCAGTTCGGCGTGGGCGGCGGCGACGTCGCCGACGAAGTTGTCCCACGAGAAGAAGCGCTCCAGCTCGGCGATCGAGCCATGCGGCTTCTGCGTCGAGGCGCCGATGCCGCGCTTGTCGTAGCGCAGGCTGGCGATGCCCGCTTCGGCCAGAAGTTCGGCGATCTGCTTCAGGACGTCGATGCGCTCGGGCACCAGCGTATTGTTGCCGTTGCGGTCGGTCGGCCCGCTGGCCGCCACCAGCACGACACCCGGCACCTTCTCGACCTCGCTCCAGATCGGCAACAGGAGGGTCCCCGCGAGCTCGGTGTCGGCGCTGCCGGTGAAGCGCACGCTGCGCTGCTTGGTGCCCTTGGCGTAGAAGCGCGGGCGCGCCGGCTGCGCCCCGGCCGCGAGCGGCGCGAGGGCTGCCACGGCGAGCAACGCCCGGCGACGGATCATTCGTGGACGCGACCGAACCGCGGCCGCTGCTTGCCGCTCACGATATGGACGTGGAAATGGAACACGACCTGGCCGCCATTGGCGCCGTTGTTGGCGACCAGGCGATAGCCGTCCTGCTCCAGCCCAAGCTGGCGCGCCACCGGGCCGACGGCGCGCCAGAAGCCCGCAATTGTCTCGGTGGATGCGTTCGCGCTGAAATCCATGTTCGAGACGTACTCACCCTTGGGGATCACCAGCACATGCACCGGCGCCTGCGGGTTGACGTCGTGGAAGGCGAGCGCGTGATCGTCCTCGTAGACCTTCTTGCACGGCAGTTCGCCGCGCAGGATGCGCGCGAAGATGTTGTTGCGGTCGTAGTCGGCCATGGCACCGGTTTAGCGCGGAGCCACTGGCGCGTCACTTCTGGCTGCGCGACGCCTTTTCGGCAATGCCCGACAGGCCCTCGCGGCGGGCGAGCTCGCTCCACACCGCCTTGGGCTTCACGCCGGTCGCCGCCCACAAGGTGAGCAGGTGGTAGAGCATGTCGGCGCTTTCGCCGACCAGCTTGCCCCGGTCGCCGCGGATGCCCTCGATCAGTGCCTCGACCGCCTCCTCGCCCAGCTTCTTGGCGATCTGCTGGCGGCCGCGGCTGAACAGGCGGGCGGTGTAAGAGGTATCGGGGTCGGCGCCTTTGCGGCTGTCGATCACGAGGTAGAGGCGGTCGAGCACGTGCTCGTCGCTTGCAAGCCCGTTCTGGCGCTTCTTCTTTTGCGCCTTCTTCGCTTTCTTGTTCTTGGCCATCCCGGGAAGTACTCCACGCCCGAGGGGCCGGGCGACTTGCATGCGCCTCTTGCTGTGACCGACTTGGGGCGCTGGGCTCAATTCTACGCCAAAATCATGCGGCGCGCGAGATTTGTCGAATAGGAACGCCGGCCTCAGCGAGTCGTTCCTTGGCTTGCGCGATCGTGAACTCGCCGAAATGGAAGATCGAGGCGGCCAGCACCGCCGAGGCGCCGCCCTTCACGACCCCATCGACCAGGTGATCGAGCGTGCCGACGCCGCCCGAGGCCACGACCGGCACCGGCACGGCATCCGACACCGCGCGGGTAAGGTCCAGGTCGAAGCCCGACTTGGTGCCGTCGCGATCCATCGAGGTCAGCAGGATCTCGCCCGCCCCCGAATCGGTCATGCGCCTGGCCCAGCCGACGGCGTCCAGCCCGGTCGCTTTGCGGCCGCCATGGGTGAAGACCTCCCAGCGGCCGGGCGCGGTCTGGCGGGCGTCGATCGCCACCACGATGCACTGGTCGCCATATTTTTCTGCCGCCTCGCGCACGAACTCGGGTCGCGCCACGGCGGCGGAGTTGATCGAGACCTTGTCGGCGCCGGCCAGCAGCAGGCGGCGGATGTCCTCGACCTGGCGCACCCCGCCGCCCACGGTCAGCGGCATGAAGCACTGCTCGGCGGTGCGCGCCACCACGTCGAGGATGGTGTCGCGGTTCTCGTGGCTCGCCGTGATGTCGAGGAAGGTGAGCTCGTCGGCGCCGGCGGCGTCGTAGACGCGCGCCTGCTCGACCGGATCGCCGGCGTCGCGCAGTCCGACGAACTGCACGCCTTTGACGACGCGGCCGTCCTTGACGTCGAGACAGGGAATGATGCGAACCTTCAGCATGGCGGGCGGGCGACCATATGCGGCGCTTGCCGGTTTGTCGACGCAAGGCGCACCCGTAATGCTACGGTGCGCGCCATGACGCAGGATGCCGCCATCCCCCTGATCGATGTCGCTCCATTGCTCGAAGGCGGCCCGGAGGGCGAGGCGGACGTCGGCCGGAAACTGGGCCGGGCCTGCCGCGACATCGGCTTCTTCTACATCGAGGGCCACGGCATCCCGCCCGGGACGATCGCCGACGTGTTCTCGCAGTCGCAGCGCTTTTTCGCAGCGCCGGCTTCCATCAAGGATCCGGTGCGTTACACCGGCGCCTCGGGCAATCGCGGCCACGTGCCGATCGAGGGCGAGAAGCTTCAGCCGGGCACGCTCCCCGATCTGAAGGAGTGCTTCAACATCGGGCTCGAGCTGGCCCCTGACGATCCCGACCTCGTGGCCGGCCAGCCGTTCCGGCACGTCAATCCCTGGCCGGACCAGTCGGGCTTCCGCGCGACCATGCTCGACTATTTCGGCCGGGTGCATGGCCTGGGCTTGGCTCTGCACCGCGCGCTGGCGCGCGATCTCGGCATCGACCGAATCTTCTTCGACGACAAGCTCAGCAAGCCGATGGCGATCCTGCGGCTGCTGCACTATCCCGCCGCGCCGGCCGAGCCGCGGCCCGGCCAGCTCGGCGCGGGCGAGCACACCGACTACGGCAACCTGACCTTGCTCGCGACCGACGGCGTCGACGGCCTCATGGTGCGTAATCGCGCCGGAACATGGATCAGCGCCCCGACCGTGCCCGGCGCGTTGATCTGCAATATCGGCGACTGCCTGATGCGCTGGACCAACGACGTGTACGTCTCGACGCCGCATCGCGTCGTCAGCCCAAGCCGCGATCGCTATTCAGTGGTGTTCTTCCTCGATCCCAATCCCGAGGCCGTGGTCGCCTGCCTGCCGACCTGCCTCGAGGACGGTGTGGCGAAGTATCCGCCGGTCGTTGCCGCCGACTATTTGCTGTCGCGGCTGGAGCCGACGTACAGGCATACGCAGTAGAGGCGATTTCTCAATCTTCTCATGCTCCTCTCCGCCAAGGGGGAGAGGAATTTGGGAAGAGAGGCGAAGTCTACTCGCCCTTCAGCACGCGAATGGCATCGGGCACCGTCACGCGGCCGTCGTAGAGCGCGCGGCCGACGATGGCGCCGATAATGCCGAATTCCTCGGCCGGCCGCAGCTCGCGCAGGTCGTCGAGCGAGCTGACGCCGCCGGACGCAATGACCGGCGTCGTGAGATGCTGGGCGAGCGTCACCGTGGCATCGACATTGACGCCGCCCATGGCGCCGTCGCGGTCGATGTCGGTGTAGATGATGGCGGCCACGCCGGCGTCCTCGAAGCGCAGCGCCAGGTCGAGCGCGCGCACCGTGCTCTGCTTGGTCCAGCCGTCGACCGCGACGATGCCGTCGCGCGCATCGATGCCGACGGCGATCTGGCTGGGCCACTGCTTGCAGGCGGCCTTCACCAGCCCCGGCTCCGTGACCGCGACTGTGCCCAGGATGACGCGCTGGACGCCGGCTTCGATCCACTGGGCGATGCTCTCGATCGTGCGGATGCCGCCGCCGAGCTGGGCCGGCACCTTCACTTCCTTGAGGATGCTCTGGACCGCGGCGCGATTGACCGGATGGCCCTCGACCGCGCCGTTGAGATCGACCAGATGCAGCCAATCGCAGCCCGCATTGGCGAACGCCTTGGCCTGCGCCGCCGGACTGTCGTTGAACACCGTGGCCTTGGCCATGTCGCCGCGCAGCAGGCGCACGCACTTGCCGTCCTTGAGGTCGATGGCTGGAAAGAGGAGCATGGCGGCGGGGTTTAGCGCGGCGGGCCGGGCTGCGCCACCGGTTCTCTCGACGGCCGCTTCCCCGAACGGCTAGTCTGGCCATCGAAGGAAGGACCCTCCATGACCCGTTTCACGCCCGATCTCTTCGCCGGTTATTCGGCTGAGCTCACCGCCATCCGCCGCGACATCCATCGCCATCCCGAGACCGCCTTCGAGGAGCAGCGCACCGCGCAGATCGTCGCCGACAAGCTGCAGTCCTGGGGCATCGAGATCCATCGCGGGCTCGCCACGACCGGCGTGGTCGGCACGCTGAAGGGCAAGCGGCCGGGCCAGAAGACGATCGGCTTGCGCGCCGACATGGATGCGCTGCATCTGCAGGAGAAGAACGAGTTCGACTATGCCTCGGTGCATGCCAACAAGATGCATGCCTGCGGCCATGACGGTCACACCACCATGCTCCTGGGTGCGGCCAAGCATCTGGCGGCGGCGCCGGATTTTGCCGGCACCGTGCATTTCATCTTCCAGCCGGCCGAGGAAGGGCTCGGCGGCGCGCGGGTGATGATCGAGGAAGGCCTGTTCGACAAGTTCAACTGCGACGCCGTCTATGGCATGCACAACATGCCGGGCATCGCGAGCGGCACCTTCGCCATCCGCTCAGGCCCCATGCTCGCTTCATCCGACAGCTGGGAGGTCACCTTCAAAGGCACCGGCGGCCATGGCGCGATGCCCGATCGCGGCACCGATCCGACCTATGTTGCCGGCCAGTTCATCGTCGCTGTGCAGGGTATCATCGGCCGCAACGTGCCGCCGAGCCAGGCGGCGGTGCTGAGCGTCGGCCATATCGCCGCCGGCACGCCTGGATCGCCCAACGTCATCCCCTCCGAGGTGTTGATCAAGGGCACGGCGCGCAGCTTCTCGCCTGACATCCGCGATCTGCTGGAGCGGCGCTTGGCGGAAGTTGCCGCGGGCATCGCCCAGGCCGGCGGCTGCACGGCGGAGAGCAAGTACCATCGTCGCTATCCGGCGCTGGTCAACGCGGTGGAGCAGACGTCGCTCGCCGTCGAGGCCGCGGCGCTCACCGTGGGCCGCGACAATGTCGATCCCAACACGCCGCCGATCTCGGGCGCGGAGGATTTTGCCTTCATGCTGGAGAAGAAACCCGGCGCCTACATCATGATCGGCAACGGCGGCCCTGACGAAGGCGGCTGCCACAACGTCCATTCGCCGCTCTACGACTTCAACGACCGTATCCTGACTACCGGTGCGGCCTACTGGGTCAATCTGGTGCAGCTGGAGCTGGGCAAGGCGGCGTAGTCATGTTCCTCTCCCCCTTGGGGGAGAGGAACATGAGAGTGACGCCCCAGCATCAGGCGTGGTAGTCGAAGATCCCGTCGGCGCCGGCGATGTCCCAGCCGGAACCATCGTGCAGATGGACTACGGCGTGCGCATCGGCGCCGAAGTCGAAAGATGTCGCGAGCTCCGGTGCCGCAGCCTCAGCTCCGGTGACGGCAAGGCCGTCGGCAAGCGTCGCCAGCGCGACCAGCGGATCGTCGGCGACGATGGCGGCAAGCTGCTCGCCGTCAGCGGGAGTGCCGTCGATATGGATATCGCCCGGCTCGCCGAATACGCGGTCGACCGGCGCGCCGTAGGAGGGCGCCTCGTCGTGGCAGGCATCCATCCAGCGCGATTGCGGGTTGGCGTAGATCGGCAGTTCGCGGCGATCGAATTCGACCAGATCGACACCGATCAAATAGGTGGCATCGACGGCCGAGCTGTCGGAGGGGACCGAGGGGCTCATGGTTCAAAAAGTCTTTCGTTCTTAAGAACTGAAATATTGGTTCAAGTATACTGAATAAATCATTGAGAATAAAGAGAGAACATTCGCAAATCTGAATTCGCTTTGAATCGCAAAGACTTGGGTTCGCTGTCCGAGTGGCATAGGGTGCCCGCCCACACAGTCCTTTTAGCGTCGGGGAGACGTCGATGAACGGAGCAGAGAGTCTGGTTCGCACCTTGGTAAAGGGCGGGGTCGAAGTCTGCTTCGCCAATCCCGGCACCTCGGAGATGCATTTCGTCGGTGCGCTCGATCGCGTCGAACGCATGCGCTCCGTGCTGGGTCTCTTCGAGGGCGTGTGCAGCGGTGCGGCCGACGGCTACTACCGCATGACCGACAAGCCCGCCTCGACCTTGCTGCATCTCGGTCCCGGCCTCGCCAACGCCGCCGCCAACCTGCACAACGCCAAAAAGGCGGGCTCGGGCATCGTCAATATCGTGGGCGAGCATGCGCTCTATCACATCAAGTACGACACGCCGCTCACCGCGGACATCGAAGGCATCGCGCGTCCGTTCTCGCATTGGGTGAAGACCTCGCCGACATCCAAGACCGTGGCGACGGACGGGGCGGCCGCCATCCAGGCCGCGCGCGTGGCGCCCGGCCAGATCGCCACCCTGATCCTGCCAGCCGACACGGCGTGGACCGAAGCCGACGGCGTCGCCGATACGCCCGAGACGCCGCAGCCGCAGAAGCCAGCCAACGAAGAGGTCGTCGCCGCCGCCAAGGCGCTGAAGAGCGGTCAGTCGGCGATGCTGTTCATCGGTGGCCGCGCGCTGCGCGCCCGCGGGCTGGAGCTTGCCGGCAAGATCGCCGCCAAGACCGGCTGCAAGGTGCAGGCGGCTGGCGGCACGGCGCGCATCGAGCGCGGCGCGGGCCGTGTACCGGTGCTGCGCCTGCACTTCGTCGTCGAGACGGCGCAGGAGCAGTTGAAGGGCACCAAGCATATGGTGCTGTGCGGCGCCAAGGCGCCGGCCGCGTTCTTTGCCTACCCCGGCAAGCCCTCGGTGCTGGTGCCCGAAGGTTGCGACGTCACCACCCTCTGCCCGGTCGACGGCGATCCGATCGGCTCGCTGGAGGCGCTCGCCACCGAACTCGATGCGATGAACGAGAAGCCCGCCGTGGCGCAGCCCAAGCGGCCCGATCGTCCGACCGGCAAGTTCACGCTCGAAGGTCTTGGCCAGGCGCTGGGCGCCACCATGCCGGAAGGCGCGATCGTCGTGGACGAATCGGTCACGACTGGCCGCGGCTTCTTCCCGTTCAGCGCCGGCGCTCCGCCGCACGACTGGCTGAACAACATGGGCGGCTCGATCGGCTTCGGCGCGCCGGTCGCGGTCGGCGCTGCGGTGGCGTGTCCCGACCGCAAGGTCATCGCCATGATCGGCGACGGCTCGTCGATGTACACGATCCAGGCGCTGTGGACGATGGCGCGCGAGAATCTCGATGTCTGCGTGCTGATCTTCTCCAACCGCAACTACAAGATCCTGTACAGCCAGCTCGCCGACGTCGGCGCCGCCAATCCCGGCCCGCGCGCCATCGACATGCTGACGCTCGACCGCCCGACGCTCGAGTTCACGATGCTGGCCAAGGGCATGGGCGTGCCGGGCGCCAAGGCGCACGACCTCGAGGAGCTCACCAAGCAGCTCACCTACGCCATGTCGCACAAGGGCCCGTACCTGATCGACGTGGTGATGTAAGGTTCATGGAAGAGACCCGTCGACGCACGCTCTACGGACGTCGTCGGGGCAAGAAGCTGCGGGCCGGGCAGCAGTCGCTGCTCGACACGCTGTTGCCTCGCCTCGCACTGACCCTGCCGACCGAGCCAGACAAGCTCGATCTCGCCAAGCTCTTCGATGGCCGTCTGCCGCCCGATGGTGTGTGGCTCGAGGTGGGCTTCGGCGCGGGTGAGCATCTGGTGTGGCAGGCCGAGCAGCATCCCGATGTCGGCCTGATCGGCTGCGAGCCCTACCTCAACGGCGTCGCCAAGTGCCTGGCCCATATCGAGCGGACGGGCGTGACGAATGTCAGGCTGCTCGCGGACGATGCGCGTCTGCTCATGGCGGCGCTGCCCGACCGCTCGCTGTCGCGTGCCTTCGTGCTGTTTCCCGATCCGTGGCCCAAGACCCGCCATCACAAGCGCCGCTTCGTGCAGCGCGCGACGCTCGACCGGCTGGCCGAGCTCATGATCCCCGGCGCGGAGCTCAGGCTCGCGACCGACGACCCGAGCTATCTGCCCTGGATGATCGAGCACGCCTGCACCCATCCCGCCTTCGAATGGCTGGCCGAACGACCGGCCGACTGGCGCGGCCGGCCGGCGGACTGGCCGGCGACTCGCTACGAAAAGAAGGAACTGGCAGGCACGCCGACCTTCCTGCGGTTGCGACGCGTCGGCTGAGCGGAAGATCGGTCCATTTCGGATGTATTTCGGCTTATCCCCTCGACGGAAATGGCGACACTGCCTTGCCGTGAAGGAAGGCCGGCAAATGAAGCTCCGCTTCCGTCCGACTACCGTTTTCATGAGCTCGATGGCCATGGTCGTTGCGACGCTGTCGGCGTCCGCCCAGGAGCTCAGGATCGGTGGCACCGGCAGTGTCACCGAAGCGATGCGCAGACTCGCCCCCGCCTTCCAGGCGGACACCGGCATCACCCTCACCGTTCTGCCGAGCCTCGGCACCACCGGCGCCAACAATGCCCTGATGGACGGCAAGCTTGGCCTGGCGGTCGGCGGCCGCGATCTGCGCGACAAGGAGAAGGCGCGCGGCCTGCAGGTGTCCGGACACCTGCGCACGCCCTTCGGTTTCGTGACGTCGCGAGCCGGTCCCGACAATCTGAGAAAGGCCGACATCGTCGGCCTGTATCAGGCCGACGACCCCAGCTGGCCTGACGGCATGCCGCTGCTGTTCGTCCTGCGGCCCGTCGATGAGAGCGACAACGAGGTGCTGGCCGCGTTCTTTCCTGGCATGGCTGGCGCCACGGCCCAGCTGCGCAAGCGGCGCTACATCGCGGTCGCCGCCACCGACCAGGACAATGCCGACGCGGCAGAGAGGACCAAGGGCTCGCTGGTCGCCGCCACCCTCTCCCAGGTCAAGGCCGAAGGACGCAATCTTCGCTTCGTCGCCATCGACGGCGCTCTGCCCACGATACAAGCCTATCTCGACGGCTCGTATCCCTACGTGAAGCTGCTCTATCTCGTCACGCCGGCGGTGCCCAGCGGCGAAGCCAAGGCCTTCCTCGACTTCCTTGCCGAGC
This sequence comes from Pseudomonadota bacterium, assembly GCA_023436825.1. The sequence goes on from JAEZHS010000642.1 coordinate 12,773, forward strand.
CAAAGATGCAGGCAAAGCTCAACGAGCTCGGATTGATCGCCGGTGCGCGGTGACTTCGTCGCGCGGCAGGCTGCGTTCGCTGGTCACCTGGCTGGGGCTGTCGGTGGCACTCGCGGTCGCGCTGGTCATCCCGGCCGGCTACTTCGCGATCGTCTATAGCCAGCTCGACCGCGAACTTTCCTTCGCCGCCAACCTCAAGGCCAACAGGCTCGCCCAGTTCATCTACGCCAACCGCGAGCTCTGGCAGTACCAGACGCTGCGCTTGGGCCACCTGATCGAGGTGCCCGAGGCCGACGAGAGCACCATGCGCCAGCGCATCTTCGACGCCGACGGCGCCCTGCTGTTCGAGTCAGGTGCGGCGCCGGCAGCGCCGGTCGCGACCTTCAGCGCGCCGCTGGTCGTGGCCGGATCGACCGTCGGCTCGATCGAGACCGCTGCGAGCCTGCGCAATCTGCTGGCCAAGACCGTCCTCGTCGGGCTGCTGAGCGGCATCCTGGGTTTCTCGATGTTCTTCATCCTGCGCGTCGTGCCGCTCAGGGTGATCGACCGCACGCTCGAAGAGCTCGAGAACATGCAGACGCGCTATCGTCGGCTGTTCGACGCCAGTCCTTTTCCGACCTTCGTCATCGACCGTGAGACCTTGCGCGTGCTCGATGCCAACGAGACGGTGGTTCGCCAGTATGGCTGGCCGCGCGCAGAATTGCTGTCGATGGCCGCCAACGATTTCTATCCGCCCGAGGACCTGCCGGCCATTGCCGCTGAGCGCAAGCGCTTCACCATGGACGCCGCCCATGCCGTGCCGCAGCTGCGCCACCGCAAGAAGGACGGCTCGGTGATCGAGGTCGAGCAGATCGTCTATCCGATCGAGTTCGCCGGGCGTTCGGCCTACTTGGTGACGGTGAACGACGTCACCGAGCGCAACCGCGTGATGAAGGAGCTGCTGGCGTCGGAACAGAAATACCACGCCATGATCGAGGCCCTGCCGGTCGGCGTCATCGAGACCACGGCGCAGAGCCGCATCGTCATGGCCAATGCCACCTGGCGTCGCCTGTTCGGCTTCAGCGACACGGAGGACCTCAGCGAGGTGGACGTCCGGACGCTCTACGCCGATCCGCGCGACCGCGGCGCGGTGTTGATGGCGCTCGAGGGAGGCGCCGCGCAGCCGCCCAGCGAGTCGGTGTTCCGCCGTCGTGATGGCACGATCTTTCCCGTCGAGCGCCATCTGCGCGAAGTGCGCGACGGTGATGGCAGGATCATCGGCGTGCGCGGAATCGTGATCGACATTACGCATCGCAAGCTGCTCGAGGCGCAGCTCCACCAGGCGCACAGGATGGAGGCCGTCGGCAAGCTCACCGGCGGCATCGCCCACGACTTCAACAACATCCTGATGATGATGATGGCCAGCGTCGATGCCTTGGAGGAGGACGAGGGGCTCGCTCCACCCGCCCGGCGGCGCGTGGCCCAGATCGGCAAGGCGATCGGC
>JAEZHS010000736.1 GCA_023436825.1 Pseudomonadota bacterium
GAGCACGAATGGGATGGCCGGAGGTTCCCGTTGGCCGTGGCGTTGCTTCGCGCCGTTCGACCGGCGGGCCGCCAGTCAGTGCAGCTTCTGGCCGGCCGGCGCGGAAAGCAGGCGCGACAGCGTGCGCATTTCCGGGGTCGAGGCGCCGTAGGCGCGGCGTTCCATCTCGCGATACAGGCGCACGATGTCGTTGCCGGTCTCGGTGACCACCGCCCCGCCGCCTCCGCCACCGCCGGTCTGGGCCGTGACCACCGGCTCACGGAACATGTGGTTCAGCTCGTCGATCAGGAGCCACGCCTGTCGATAGGACATGGCGAGCGCCCGGCCGGCGGCCGAGATCGATCCGGTCTCGTTTATCAGCTCGAGCAGGCGGATCTTGCCCGGCCCGATCGAGCGTTCGTCGCCGAAGTCTATGCGCAGGTGCAGCGACGTCTTCGCGGCCGCCTTTGTCGTCTTCTTGACGGTGACTTTTCCCATCACCCCATCCCGGCAATTGTCTTGCCGGATTATGCGTTGGCAGGCGGTGGGAAGCCAGATGTCGTCAGGCGGCCTGGTAGCCGATCACGGCCTGTCTCGAGGAACTCCTCCAGGCCCCACTTGCCGTATTCGCGGCCGTTGCCGCAAACGCCGATCGGCTCGCGGGCGATCATGGTGGATTCTTGCAGGAACTCGAACGGGTAGGTCTCCAGCACCTCGATCATGCGCTCGAGATGGGCGATGCCGCGGCCGGCCTGGATGTCGTACGCGAACTGCAAGGGCGCCCACATTTCCCGGGAGGTCGCATTGCCGATCTCGGCCCGCCGCTTGTTGTACTGCGCCAGGATCTCGCGCAGCATCTCCAGGCGCTCCTTGCGCGTGGTGCGGGCGAAGGCGGGAAGGCCGCACGGGCGGCGGCGACGGCGCGGTCGACGTCGGCGGCGCTGCCCACGGCGATCCGGGTGTAGGCCTCTTCGGATGACGGGTCGATGACGTCGTCGAGCAGGGCCGGGGTCACCGGGTCGACTCATTTGCCGTCGATGTAGAACTGCCTCTCGTGCTGCAAGGAAAAGGCCATCGTGACAGGCTCGTTTCGCGAGGTGTCCTACGTGACCGGCGACGTTACGGGTGACGGGCATGCGATCCTGCTGCGCGTCCAGACGGAACGCCATGGCTGAATCGACCTGTCGTTTCCCGCCGTCGACCTGCAGCATCTCGTGACTCTGCTGCTGATCCTGGGCGGCAAGCCGGCGATCCGGGGCCGCTACACCGCCTTCAGCGAGACCTTCCAGACGCAGCCGCTGCCGTTGCACGGGGTGTCACTCGGCCTCGACGAGAACGAGGGCGTGCTCACCGTCGAGGTCGGCGCCACCGTGCTGTCCTTCTCATTGCCATCGTCGAGCTGCAGGGGCAGGAGGTGGCGCCCTCGGCGTGAAGGCCCGGCTTGCCGCCAAACGCCGCTTCTGACACCATCGCTATATCCATTTGGATATATCGATCGGATTCCCGTCCATGACTGCCATTCCTCGCTTCGACCCGCTGGCCGTGCGCGTCAACAATGGCGCCGGGGGCGGACTGCGCGGCATGCGCCTGTCGCCGCTGCCGCCGCGCATGATCGTTCCCGAGCTGGAAGAGCTGCGCGACGGCCGGTCGCGCCGCACCAGGATCTGGGAGCTGTCGCACCATCTGCATTGCTCGATCGTCGGCACCTGCCTGTCGACCGGCGAGCTGCGCCAGGTGCTGGCCAAGCTGGGTCCGGTGGCCGACGATTGCTCCGAGCACGATCTGCACGGCCGCGGTGTGACGCTCGCCAGCCAGCGCGACGGGGCGGCGAAGGTCCTGCACAAGGCGCTCGACCGCAAGCACCGTATCGCCGTCGCGCGCTTCGACAAGGCGGGCACGGTCGACGCGGTGCGCGCCGAATGGCGAGAGGCCGTCAAGCGCGGCGACATCCCCGGCGGCTATTGGGCGGCGATGACGCATCCGGCGGCGAGCGACGCGCTGGTTCGCGAGATCTTCGGCGAGGTCCATATGTTCTCCCACCTCGTGGGAGCGGCCAACCGAGCCGATATCCGCAAGCTCGCCGAGCTCGAGGCCGAGAACGACCGCCTGCGCGCCAAGCTCGCCCGCCAGCAGGACCAGTTGCGCGACGGCCTCACCCGGCGCGATGCCAGGATCCAGGAATTGAACGACCTGCTGGCCCGCCGCATCGGCGAGGAAGCGGCGGCCGGACAATCCGACGACGGCTCCGAACGCGCCGCTCTCGAGGGGCTGGTTGCAAGCCTGGAACAGCGGCTGCGCTCGGAGTGCAATCGCCGCATCGCGGTCGAAGAACGACTGGCGCGCCTCACCGGCGAGCTTGCCCGCGAACGCGAGCAGCACGCCACTGCGCGCCGGGACGGGGCGGTCCTGCGTGATGAGCTTGAAGCGATCGAGTCGGACCTTGCTCCGCAGACGGCCGAACCGGAGGCGGCGCCGACCTCGCTGGTCGGCCTGTCCGTGCTCTATGTCGGCGGCCGGACCGATCGGCTCGGTCATCTGCGGGCGCTGAGCGAACAGCGCGGGGCGACGTTCCTGCACCACGACGGTGGCATCGATGATCGCAGCCGGCTTCTGGCCGGCCTGGTCAGCCGCGCCGACGTCGTCGTGTTCCCGGTCGATTGCGTCAGCCACGAGGCGGTGGCGATCGTGAAGCGCCTGTGCCGTCAGACGGCAAAGCCTTATGTGGCGCTGCGCAGCAGCGGCACCGGGTCGTTCGTATCGGCGCTCGCCCGGGTGCCAAGCGGCCCTGCCTGGTAGCTCTGCACAGAGGTTTTGGCGGTTGATCGACATCGATCCGATGCGGTGACAGCATTGCCTGCACGTCGGTCGAGCGACGCAAGCCGTGGTTATGACGGCACTGGCGACGCCCAGATATGGCCCCTCCTGGAGCACCAAAGGTCGCAATAAAAGAACCCCGGCTTTGCGATGGGCTGCTGCGACGGCGATATGAACCTAAGTTATTGACGAGAACTTTGGTTTTCGGTAGAGTGCAGGGCGTCTGGCGCTCTATGCATCGTTTATCCGACCGTAAGCCGGACCGCTCCCTCCTGGAGCCGGCGGCGCTCTTCGACGTGCCGGCGACATAGAGCTGCCGGTCGGGATAGTTCGCCGTGGCCGCAATTCTCCTGTGGTCATAATATCCATATGAATATAACGAACCGGGCGTCGGCCGCTTGGCGACATGTCAACACTGCGTGAGCGCCATTGCGATCCCTGAAGCGCCGCATACCTCGCCCATCGGGAGCAGAGGAGGTGACCATGCTGAAGCGACGGCACATGGTGGCGTTCGGTATCGGCGGCGCAGCCTTTCTCGCGGCGGGGCGCTGGCAATTGCCTTCTGCGACGGCGGCCGACGAGACCTTCAAGGTGGTCCGGAGCGATGCGGAATGGCGGGCGGCGCTCTCGCCGCAGCAATACGCCGTGCTGCGCCGGGAGGCGACCGAGCGGCCTTACTCGAGCCCCCTGAACGACGAGTATCGCGCCGGCACGTTCCACTGCGCCGGTTGCCGGCTGGCTCTGTTCTCCTCCGACACCAAGTTCGACAGCAAGACCGGCTGGCCGAGCTTCTGGGCGCCGCTCGACAGGGCCGTGGGCGTCAAGGTCGACAAGTCCATGGGCATGGCGCGTACGGAAGTGCACTGCGCCCAATGCGGCGGCCATCTCGGCCACGTCTTCGACGATGGTCCGCCGCCGACCCGGAAGCGTTACTGCATGAACGGCGTCGCCATGATCTTCGTTGCACGCGCCTGAGACAGCCGAAATGCTTCTGTTCGTTCTCTCCTATGTCGGTGGCGTGCTCACCATCATCAGCCCCTGCATCCTGCCGGTGCTGCCCTTCGTGTTCGCGCGGGCCGACCAGCCCTTCGTGAAAAGCGGCCTGCCCATGCTGCTGGGCATGGCGGTGACCTTTGCCCTCGTGGCCACCCTGGCCGCGGTGGGGGGCGGCTGGGTCGTCCACGCCAACGAATATGGCCGCATCGTCGCCATCGTCATCCTCGCAGCCCTCGGCGTCACGCTGCTCTTCCCGTCCCTGGCCGACCGGCTTGCCCGGCCGTTCGTTTCCGCCGGGGCGCGGCTGTCGACCTGGGCTGCCGGCGACGGCGACAGCGAAAGCACGTTCCTCGCATCCTTCATCCTGGGCATCGCCACCGGCCTTCTCTGGGCGCCCTGCGCTGGACCGATCCTCGGACTGATCCTGACCGGCGCCGCCTTGAACGGCGCCAGTGTCCAGTCCTCGCTGCTCCTGCTCGCCTATGCCGCGGGCGCCGCGACGTCGCTTGCGCTTGCCTTGCTGATCGGCGGGCGGCTCTTTGCCGCCATGAAGCGTTCGCTGGGGGCCGGCGAATGGCTGCGTCGCGGCCTCGGCGTAGCGGTGCTGGCCGGAGTGGGCGCCATCGCCCTCGGTCTCGATACCGGCGTCCTCACGCGGGTCTCGCTCGCCAGTACGTCGGACCTCGAGCAGGGCCTGATCGACGGCCTGGGCAAGGGGGCGGCTGGGCCGGTCGCGATGACCAGCGGCCCCAGCATGTCGATGACGGCGAGGCCGCCGGCCGGCGCGATGCCGGCATTGGGGGTCGAGGGCGGCCTGCCCGAGCTCGACGGTGCCACGGCCTGGCTGAACTCGCCGCCGCTCACCAAGCAGGGATTGCGCGGCAAGGTCGTGCTGATCGATTTCTGGACCTACTCCTGCATCAACTGCTTGCGCGCCATTCCCTACGTCAGGGCGTGGGCGGAGAAGTACAAGGACAAGGGCTTGGTGGTGATCGGCGTGCACACGCCGGAGTTCGCCTTCGAGCGCAACATCGACAACGTGAAGCAGGCGATGCGCGAGCTGAAGATCCAGTATCCGGTCGCGATCGACAACAATTTCGCGATCTGGCGCGCTTTCGACAACCAGTACTGGCCGGCGCACTATTTCATCGATGCCGAGGGCAAGATCCGGCATCACCATTTCGGTGAAGGCAAGTATGACGAGTCCGAGGGCGTGATCCGGCAACTGCTGGCCGAGGCGGGACAGAAGGATCTCGGGTCAGGCACCGTCACGGTCAGCGCGACCGGCGCCGAGGCGGCATCGGACTCCGACAGCGTCAAGTCGCCGGAGACCTACATCGGCTTCATGCGGTCGGAGAACTTCTCCTCCCCGGGCGGCACCAAGCAGGACGTCGACCATGTCTACACGCTGCCGCCCGAGCTCCGGTTGAACCAATGGGCGCTGGCCGGCACCTGGAAACGCGAGGACGAGAAGGCGACCCTGGACGCTGCCGGCGGCCGCATCGCCTTCCGCTTCCATGCTCGCGACCTGCATCTCGTGCTGGGACCCGCGGGGGACGGCAAACCGGTGCGCTTTCGCGTGCTGCTGGACGGCAAGCCGCCGGGCGAGGACCACGGCATCGACGCCGCGGCCGACGGGACGGGAACGGTAAAGGAGCAGCGGCTCTACCAGCTGGTCCGGCAGAAGGGGCCCGTCAAGGAACGCACCTTCGAGATCGAGTTCCTCGATCCGGGCGTGCAGGCCTTCGCCTTCACTTTCGGCTGAAGGCTCAGATCAACTCGCCGTAGGGCATGAAGGCGACTTCGGCGCCGGCTTCAAGGCGGGTCGTCTCCTCCGGCAGCTCGGCGAGACCGTCGGTCTCGGTGAGCGACGTCAGCATGCCCGCGCCTTCCTTGTGAAAGCGCCGCAGCCTGGGCACTCCCGATGCATTCTCGACCGACACCCGCACATATTCGCGCCGGCCGGCCTTCTTCTTGTAGGCGAAGTCGGCGATCGCCGGGAAACGCCGTGCGACATGCGGTTCCGTGCCGGACAGCGCCTCGATCATCGGCCGCGCCACCAGGGCGAAGGTGAGCAGTGCGGCCACCGGATTGCCGGGCAAGCCGGCAAGCGGCGTGGCGCCGATCTGCCCCATGGCGACGGGCCGGCCGGGCTTGATCGCCAGCCGCCAGAAATAGAGCGAGCCGTGGTTGGCGATGGCGGTGCGGACGTGGTCCTCCTCGCCGGTCGACACGCCGCCCGAGGAGATGATCAGGTCGTTGGCATCGGCCGCCTGCTGCAGCGTGGCGGAGAGCGTCGCGCGATCGTCGGGCACGATGCCGAGGTCCGACACCTCGACGCCAAGCCGCTCCAGCATCCCGGCCAGGATGAAGCGGTTGGCGTCGTAGATCTGGCGCGGGGCGAGCGGCTGGCCGGGCTCGCGCACCTCGTCGCCGGTCGAGAGCAAGGCGATCGACAGGCGACGGCGGACCGGCACCTCGGCCATGCCCAGCGCCGCCAGCAGTCCGAGGTCGGCCGGGCCGAGGCGGCGGCCCGCCTTCAGGACCTGCGCGCCGCGCGGCACGTCTTCGCCGGCCTGCCGGGTGTTGGCGTGGCGCTTGATGCCGGGCCGAATGAGGACCAGATCGCCGTCGCGCTGGCAGTCCTCCTGCATGATCACGACGTCGGCGCCTTCAGGCAGGGCGGCGCCGGTGAAGATGCGGGCAGCGAGGCCGGATGTCAGCGCCGCTTCCGGATCGTGGCCTGCGGCGATGCGATCGACGCAGCGCAGGGTGGTGGGCCCGTGCGGATCCAGGTCGTCGAAGCGCACGGCGTAGCCGTCGACCGCCGAATTGTCGAAACCAGGGACGGCAATGGAGGCCATGACATCTTCGGCAAGCGTCCGGCCGAGCGCGCGCCGCAGCGGCACACGCTCGATGCCGCCGACCGGCTTGACGCGTGCGAAGATCATCTCCCGCGCGGCATCGATGCCCAAAAGGCTGCCGCCGAAAGCAAAGCAATCGTCCGAGAGCTGGGCCATGCGGTGCCTGGATCAG
>JAEZHS010000027.1 GCA_023436825.1 Pseudomonadota bacterium
GACTTGGCGCCCTCGGCCAGCACGTAGAGCCTGCTGCAATAGGGGCACTCCACCCGCCCCTCTTCGCCCAGGTTGAGATAGACTTTAGGATGGCCCAGGGCACCGCCGCCTCCATCGCAGGCGACGCGGTCGGTATCGACAGTGATGACTTCAAACGGCTCGGTCACAATCCCACTCCTTTCGCGGCTGGCGATGATAGCGGCCATGGCGGCCCTGGTCATGCTTTCCGCCTGCGCCCCTACAGTTCGGCCCACAGTTTCGGGTAACGGATCGGCAGGAAACGGATCGGCCCATGCACCGACGCTCACATCCGACCGTTATGTCGCAGCCGATGGCACATCGCTACCGGTCGCCGTCTGGCCGGCTGCCGCCAACAAGTCCGAGGGGGGCAAGCCGAAGGCGCTGATTCTGGGCCTGCACGGCTTCGGCGATTATCGCAAGGCGTGGGACGAGCCGGCCCAGATCTGGGCCAAGGATGGCATCACCACCTATTCCTACGACCAGCGCGGCTTCGGCGGCAGCCCGACGCGCGGCCGCTGGCCCGGCACCGAGGCCCTGGTCGACGATGCCAAGGCGATGGTCTCGCTGCTGCGCGGCCAGTATCCCGGCGTGCCGATCTACCTCGCCGGCGAGAGCATGGGGGGCGCGGTGGCGCTGGTCGCGGAGGACCAAGGGGCGCAAATCGACGGACTGATCCTGCTCGCCACGGCGCTGCGCTCGCGCGACACGTTCGGACCTGTAGTAACTGCCGGCCTGTGGTTCTTCGCGCATACCATCCCGTGGTTCCCCTCCGGCCCGACCTCGATCGACTACAAGCCGACCGACAATCCCAAGACCCTGGAGAAACTGCGCAACGACCCGCAAATCATGCGCCAGGCACGGCTCGACATGGGTTACGGGCTGGTCGACCTGATGGATGCCGCGCGCGACTCGGCGGCTCGCGTGCGCGTGCCCTACCTGATGTTGCATGGCCTCGGTGATCGCATCATTCCGCAGCAGCCGGTGAAGGCGGCCATCGAGGTCATGCCGCGCCGGCCCGATTCCAAGCTCGCCTTCTACAAGGAAGGCTACCACCTGCTCCTGCGCGACAAGGAGGGCAAGACGGTCGCGGCCGATGTCGCAGTGTGGATTTCCGACCACGATGCAGCGCTGCCCTCGGGTGCCGAGGCAGAGCGCTCGCAGCCCGAACTGGCGGCGCTGTGGGGTTCAAAGCGCCGCTAGAGGGGAGTTGTGCTTCAGGCGCCGGCGCAACGGACCACGACCGTACCCGCTCCGCGCACGACGCTGGCGTCGCCGCGTGTCGGCATGTTGTCCATGTTAAGCGTCGTGTAATTGCCTTTGCACATGGCAAGGGCCCGGCTCTGGCAACCACCCGGCATGCCGCAGGTGATCTGGATCGCCGGCTTGCCGTCGGTCCAGGTGATCATCGTGGCGTTGGTGTCGGAGCTGCGATCGGGGCCCGGCACCTTGCTGGGATCCGTACAGGCGGCCGCAAGAGCCGCCACGCCGAGGACGACAATCCACCGAACCGTCGCACACAAGACCATGCCTTCTCCCCTGGTTGCCGGTGGCGAACCGGACACGTGACAGTACCTCGCACCAGGGCGCTCGTATAGTCGTTGCCTACGACCCTTTGGAGAACTCGATGCGATTGGCCTGCGCCGTTTCTTTGATCCTGCTGATCGCGGCTTCCACCGCCAGGGCGCAGCCGACCAACGAACAACTTGCAGCGCGCTGCGCCGAGCTCGGCGCCATCTTCGACAAGTACGGCACGCGCCGCAGCGAGGGATCGGGAGGCCCCGACATGATCCGGCTGGGTGCCGGCATCGATTGCCAGAAGGGTCGCTACACCCAGGGCATCAAGGCGCTCGAGGACCTGCTCAATCGCAATCGCATCCCCTATCCGCCGGCACAGTATTGATCATTTGAACTCGACGATCATGGCGTCGGCGCCGAGCGACACGGCGAGGCCCTGGCGCTTGGCTTTGAGGCTCATCTTCACGCCGTGGGGATTTTCGAGCCAGAGCTCGCCGCCGCCCTTGTCACCCAATGCCGCGCCATAGCGCGCCGCTCCATAAGCGCCGGGAAACTGGCTGAGCTCGTGGAGATTGTAGACGTCGCCGGTTGCTTCCATCTTGGAGATGCCGAAACCACCGACGCCCAGGCCGCCGACGGAAAAGCGATAGCTCTTCCCGCGAAAATGCAGTGTGCCCTCACCCGCTCCGCCGCTGCCGATGAAGGCGACCTGGAGCTGCTCGATGCTCACCGTACCGCTCTTCACAGGGTGCTGGGCGAACGCCGGCAACGCACCGACGGTGAGGAATGCACCGGCGCCGCTCATCAGCCGGCGCCTAGAACAATCGTTCATTGGTCAGCTCTCGACCACACCCATGCTCTCGATCTCGACCACCAGGCCGGGCACGGCGAGCGCGCTCACCGCCACCAGGGTCGAGGTCACGACCGATCCCTTGAGCGCCTTGCCCAGCGCCTTCGACACCGCGCCCATGTCGCGGATATCGGTGACGAAGATGGTCATCTGGGTCAGGTCGGAGAGCTTGCAGCCCGCCTTCTTCAGCGCCGCTTCGATCTTCCGCATGGTGATCGTGGTCTGCTCGGCAGCGTCCTTGCCCTGCACCCGGCCCTTCGAATCGAGCGAGGTCGTGCCCGACACGAAGACCAGCGGGCCGCTGCGGATCGCGCGGACGTAGAAGGGAACGACTTCCGTTCCGTCGGGAAAGAGTTTCTTCGCCATGGATTGCTCCCCTACTGTGGGCGCGCAATCTAGTCGGCCATTCGGCATTGCGTAAAGGAGACCCATGTCGCTCGACCGCTACCGCACCGCCATCGTCACCGGCGCAAGCCGCGGCATAGGCGCGGCGATCGTCCGGCAGCTGCGCATCGGCGGGTTGGATGTCTGGGCCGTCGCCCGCTCGGCCGACGCCCTCAGCGAGCTGGCGCGCGAGACCGGCTGCCGGCCGCTGGCGCTCGACATCAGCCATCGCGATGCCGTGCTGAGCGCCTTGAGCGGCCTCGATGCCGACATCCTGGTCAACAATGCGTCGGCCCTGGTGCGCGGCGGCGTCTCGTGGGAGACCGCGCCCGACGCCATCGATCAGCTCACGGCCGTCAACATCAAGGGCACGTTGAACTGCCTCGCCGCGACGGTGCCCGGCATGAAGGCGCGCGGACGCGGCCATATCGTCAACCTGGGTTCGATCGCGGCGGTCTCGCCGATCGCCGGCATGCCGGTCTATGCCATGACCAAGGCCGCGATCCGCAGCCTCGGTCAGACGCTCCGGCTCGACCTGCACGGCACGGGCGTGCGCGTGAGCGAGATCTCGCCGGGCCGCGTCGAAACCGGCGCGCATCTCGCGCTGGCGGAAGACCCGACGGAGGGTCGCCGCCGCTTCTACGACGCCTTCGACTGCCTGCAGCCCGACGACATCGCCGAGGCCGTCATGTTCGTCCTGGGCGCGCCGCAGCGCATGGACGTGAGCTACATGGAGATCGTGCCCACCGACCAGTCCTACGGCGGCTCACAGTTCCATCCGCGAGCGCCCTGAACCCTTCAGCCTAGGAGTCGGCCGTGAAGCCGATCTCCTTCACGATCGGCCCCCAGCGGTCGTAGCTCTGCTTCAGGAGGGCGGCGAGCTGGTCGGGCGTCGACGAGGTTGCCTCAAGGCCCATGACGGCCAGGCCGTCTATCACGTCCTTCTGGGCCAGCGCGGTGCGCAACGCGGTGTTTGCATGCTGCACCACCGGCGCCGGTGTGCCGCCCGGCGCAAAGAAGCCGAACCACTCGGAGAACACGAGATCCTTGTAACCCTGCTCGGCGAAGGTCGGGACGTTGGGCGCAAAGCGGCTGCGCTGGGCGCCCGACACGCCGAGAAAGCGCGCCTTGCCGGCATTGACCTGCTGGATGAACTCGCCGACCGGAGCGGAGACGGCCTGGAGCTGGCCCGCCACCATGTCCTGCACGGCGGGCGCCGAGCCGCGATAAGCGACATGCTTCAACTCGACGCCGCCTGCCTTGCCGAGCAGCACGCCGATGAAGTGCGGCACGGCGCCGGCGCCTGGCGAGCCGTAGTTGGCCTTCTCAGGATTGGCCTTGCACCAGGCGAGGAAGCCCGGGATGTCCTTCACGCTGTCGGGCACGGCGGGTCCAACACAGAGGCCGAAATCGAAGGTGCAGGCGAGCGAGACGGCGGTAACGTCGGTGAAGGCGTTGTAGGCCAGGCTCTTGTAGATATGCGGATAGATCATCAGCATCGAGGCGGGCGTCTGCAGGATGACGCTGCCGTCGGTCGGCGCGCCCTTCATGGACTGCACGGCGATCTGGCCGCCGGCGCCCGGCTTGTTCTCGACCAGCGCGCTCTTGGTGTAGGCGCTGCCGCGCAGGTTCTCGGCGACTCGCCGGCAGAGCGTGTCGGACGTGCCGCCCGGAGGGAAGCCGGTTACGATCTTGACGCTGTCGAGCGGTTGGACGGTCTGCGCCTCGCTGCGTCGCGGCAGGCCGAGCACGGCGAACAGGGCACCGGCGCCAGAGGCGCCGGCGAACCGGCGACGGTTGATGGTCATGACGTTGCCCCCGATGGATCGTATTGCCGTGGACTGTCGCTCAATTGCCCGGTGCCGACAAGAAGATCAGGGCTGCTGCGAGGCGGTGGGGCCCAAAACGGCGGCTCTTATGCAATCCGCATTGGCAAGATCCGCCATGGGAGAGAGGATCGCGCGGTCGAACGCATCGAGAGGCAAGCCACTCTCCAGGCGCCGAGGCCAGTCGTGATGGGTGAGCGCGCCCCGGCCAAGGGACACGAAGTCGCTCTGGCCGGAAGCGACCATCTGCGCCGCGCGATCACACTCATGCAGCGAACCATTGGCCAGCACGGGCACATGCACGTGCCGCTTTGCAAGGGCCGTAAGACTTGGCCCTTTGTCAAAGGCGGGCTGCCATGCCTCGAACTCCGTGGTGTGGAGATAGTCTATGGGAAGCTGGCCGAGCAGCCCAAAGATCGCCGCCGCCTCGGCTTGCCCACCGCGCCATTTGTGCGCGAAGTCGTTGACCTTGCCCTGTGATATCCGGACACCGAGAGGCAGGTTGCTGCCCACCGCGGTCCGGACTGCATCGACTACTTCGACAACCAGGCGAAGTCGTCCTTCCACGCTTCCACCGTAGCGATCTTCGCGGACGTTCACGCCTTCCGTCAGGAACTGGTCGAGCAAGTATCCGTTCGCGCCATATATCTCGACGCCGTCGAACCCTGAGTCGAGAGCGAGAACCGCAGCGCCGGCAAAGCCCTCGGTGGCTTCCGCGATCTCCGCATCGCGAGAGGCACAGGATAGAGGCCATCGCCCCCGATAAAAGGTCAGCTGCCGCCCCTTGGGCTGCACGGCCGACGGCGCTCGCGTCGTCGATCGAACGCGATTGCCCTGGGATAGGACGCCAGCATGCATGAGCTGAGCGAATATGCAGCCGCCGCGCGAACGAACCGTGTCGACGACCCTGCGCCACGGCGCAGCCTGCCGTCGATCCGTCAAGCCGGGTTGAAAGTGATATCCCTGGGAATGGACCCTGTCGGTGTAGGCGCCTTCCGTCACGATCAAGCCGAAACCGCCGTCAGCGAAGCTGCCGTAAAATCGCATCATCCGCTCGGTCGGATTGCCGTCGGCGTCGGCGCTGATGCGCGTCATCGGGGCGACGGCGAGTCGATTCTTCAACGTCAGGCGGCCAATCGCCAGCGGCTCGAACAGCCGGCCTGTTGCGGTCACGACATTGGTCTTCATGTCAGTTGCCCTTGCCGGTGCGGGCCGCTGCGATCGCCTCGATCTCGATCATCGCCGCCGGGTCATATAGCGCCTTGACCTCGGCAATCGTGTCGGCCGGATAGGGCTCGGAGAAGAACTTCCGGCGCAACTCGACGACCTCCTTGAAGTTGCCCATATCGGTGACGAAGATCGTTACCTTGATGACGTCGGCGAGGCTCGAGCCGCCGGCTTGGAGCGCCCGGCGCAGGTTGGCGAACGCCTGCTCGCCCTGCGCGCGAAAGCCGCCGTCGACGATCTTGCCGTCGTCGCCCGCGCCGGCCTGCCCCGAGATGAACAGCAAATCGCCAAACCTGATCCCCTGGGAAAGCAGGAAAGGCGCGTAGTTGTCGGGTTCCGTGATTATGCGTTCCATCTTATTCATCACTCCCTTGTTTGCGGCCTGTTCGGAGGCCAGATATCGCCGTCGAGACTGGAGAAATGGGTTCACCGGGGCGGCTGGACAAACTCCAAACAATCAAGCATCAGATGAGATGAGCTCATTCATCGTGACATCGGGATCTTGATGCGACGGCTTCCGCCTCTTTCTTCGTTGCGGGCCTTCGAGGCGGCTGCGCGACATGGGAGCTTCAAAGTGGCCGCGAACGAACTGGGCGTCACGCCCACCGCGATCAGTCATCAGATCCGATCGCTGGAGGAGCACACGGGGCTCTCTCTATTCGAGCGCCGCACCCGTTTGGTGGTGCTCACTCATGCCGGAAATCAGCTCTATCCGGTCCTGCGCGACGGGTTCGATGCGATTGCGGCGATGCTCGACCATCTTACCCAACGGCGCAGGCGATCAAAGATCACGGTCTCGGCAACGCCGGCCTTCGCGGCAAAATGGTTGATTCCGAGAATTGGCCGCTTCCAGAAGCATTACCCGGATATCGACCTTCAGCTCCATACATCCAACGAGCCGGTCAGTCTGTCGGATGGGAACGTCGATTTCCCCATTCGCTACGGTGAAGGGCCGTATCCCCGATGCGAGACCGAGAAGATGTTCACCGACGACTTCTGCCCGGTCGTCAATCCGAAGCTTGGCGTCAAGCGACTGTCGGATTTTCGCAAGATTCCACTCATTCACTTCGAGTGGAAGCGCAGGCATCCTCACAATCCGAGCTGGGAACGCTGGTTCGCACAGGCGGGAATCGTGCAACCGTCGAGTCCGACGGAGCTGCGATTTTCGGACGAGAGCCATGCCATCCAGGCCGCGGTAGCGGCGCAGGGCATCGCCCTGGTCAGCCTTGCGCTTGTTGCGGATGAGCTCGAGGCCGGTCAACTTGTCCAGCCCTTTCCCCAGGTCATATCGGGCCATACCTACCATATCGTCAGAAGCGCCGATGCGCCCGAGACACCGCGTCTAAGGCAACTCTCGATTGGCTGCGCTCGGAGGTGGCGTCCAACGGCGTTACCCCGACAGGCAGGTCAGGGCTGCCAGGCAATAGCGCCTAAAAGCTTGCGGCTGATGGCGAAGTGCCAGAACGGACCGGGATGGCCATCGAAACCGAGAATGTCGTCCTGGATGACGGAATCGAATTCGCTGGGCACCGCGCCGACGACCTGAACCTTCGGGCTGACCTTGCGGCGCACCGGGTTGTCGGGCGAGCCGGCGAAGTGCAGCAGGTAGACCTTGGCCGGCGAACGGGCGGCGATCTGGTCGACCAGAGCTGCCGTGACGTCGGTCATTTCCTGCGGCGACGGATCGGGACGGCGGCAATAGTCGCCGAGCACGGCGCAGCGCTGGTCGACATAGCTGATGGTCACGCCGCCGCCCGAGGCCATCGTCGCCTTGGGCAACTGGAACGGCGGGATCGGCTGGTTGGTGCGCACCAGCCAGCGCTCGATCTCGAGCAGGCGCGAGGGCGCCTCGACGTGGCGCACGTCGAAGTAATCGGCGTAGCCCAGGATCACGATATCATCGGGGCCGATCCCTTTTAGACGCTCGAAGGTGAGCCAAGCCTGCGTCAGCGAATAGCCGCCCAACGCCAACAGGCGCACGTTCCAATCGGGCAGCGCCTCGTAGAGGCGGGCGGCGAAGGTGAGCTCGTCGGGCACGCCGTTGCCGAACACCCAGCTGTCGCCGAAAATGTAGGTAGTGGGCCTGCCCGGGCGGGTCGCACCGACCCAGCGCGTGCCGTCGGCAGTGATGGTCACCTTGTTGCGATAGTACTCCCAGCCTCCAGCGGAGCCGTTCCAACGGGCATAGGAATGAGTGTAGGCACCGGGCGCGGCGCTGTAGCCGAGGAGCGCATCGGCGCGGAAGAAGGGCGACGGCGAGCTCTCCTCCAGCACCATCCCCGGCTCGCTCAAGCCGATCAGCCGGCCGACCCGCCGCGCCAGGTTGATGACGGACAGATAGCTGGGGTCGTCGGTCTCGAACTTCTGCCGGTCGGTGGCGCGGTAGTAGACCAGCATCATCCACGACGCGGCGCCCTCGAGGACCACGAGCGCGATCAGCACGGTGACTGCGGAATAAAGGGCTGTCCGGAGCCGCGAGCGCGGTTTCATCGATCGGCAGGGTCCGGCGAGCGCATGCCAAACTTTACGGAACAGCCGGTTGCGGGTCCACGGCACCGGGCGACCGCGCATTGCGCCGCCGGGGCCCCTCCGCTATGTTCCGCGCGCCGGACCCGTAGCTCAGCTGGATAGAGCGCTGCCCTCCGAAGGCAGAGGTCGTGAGTTCGAATCTCGCCGGGTCCGCCATCAGGTGTTTGAACTATCGCAATAGTCACGTCGTCGGTTGTCCACCGATGGCGCAGCAACGCGCTGGCGCGCCGGGCATGGCGTTGACACGGCTGCTTGCTCCCCCGTGCCCCTCGATCGCGCGTTACCGCATGACCAATTCTATGAGCCCTACCGAGATGCCCGCTGTGCTGCTAGTCTCTTATGTCCCCGGTCAAGATCGAAGACAAAGAGGTTTGTCGGCGCGGTGAAGCGCCGGTCGATCAGGATGTGAGTTGCGC
>JAEZHS010000743.1 GCA_023436825.1 Pseudomonadota bacterium
TGCATGGCGAGCGTCTGGCGCGTGACTTCGGCGGTGACGAACGGATTGCCGTCGCGGTCGCCGCCGATCCAGCTTCCCATGCGCAGGAAGGACGGGATCTCGAGCTCCTGCCACGCCGGGTCGGCAACGGCGAGCTGCCGCTCGAGGTCGGCATAGAACAGCGGCAGGCCGCGCAGGAAGGTGTGGTCGTAGTAGGACAGGCCGTTGGCGACCTCGTCGATGACGCGCAGCCGCGTCCCGCGCACCAGGCTGGTCTGCCACAGCACGAGCACGTTGCGGCGCAGCGCCCGACGGTTGGCCGCCAGCTCCTCGGGCGTGAACTCGACGCGGTCGCGCTCGTCGAGCAGCCGGGCAATCTCCATCTCGCGATCGATCAAGCTCTTGCGGCGGATCTCCGTGGGATGCGCCGTCAGCACCGGACTGCAGAGCGCGCGGTCGAAGAAGTCCTGCAGCTGCTGGCGGCTGAGACGCGCCTGGCGGGCGCGGCCGAGCGCGTAGGCCATGGTGCCCGGCCGCGGCGGCGCCTCGGCCTTGGCGTAGGCGCGAGTGCGGCGGATGTGGTGCTGGTCCTCGGCGATGTTGGCGAGGTGCGAGAAGTAGCCGAAGGCACGGATGATGCGCAGCGCCCGGTCGGTCGGCAGGCTGCTCATGATCCTCTGCAGCTCCTGGCGCGCCGCCTCGTCGGCATTGCGATGGAACTGCACGCCGGTGCGGCGGATGTGCTCGACCAGCTCGAAGACCTCGTCGCCCTCCTGGGCGCGCACCGTGTCGCCGAGGATCCGCCCGAGCAGCCTGATGTCGTAACGCAGCGGGGCGTCTTTCTCGGTCGGCTCGATGGGGTCCAGGCGATCCATGGGCGGCCCGTCAGGGTATGTCGATCACACCATCGCCGCCGGCATAGAGTTTGTCGACCAGCGCGCGGCGTCGTTCGAGCGTGGCACGCTGATTGATGTAGCCCTTGTCGGTGATCTCGTGACCGTCGACCGACGGCGGCTCGGCCATCAGGATCGCACGCTTGACCCGCATCGACGAGCCCTTGCACTCGCCGTTCATGCGCGCGAGTCCATCGCGCAGGGCCCCGACCACGGCAGGATGGGCCAGCAGCTCGTCCGCCTTCAGCCTGGCGCCGTCATCGTCGGCGAGGCGCCGACAAGCGGCAATGTTGGGGAAGCCCAGCAGCCCGACATACTCGCGGTCCTGGCCGCAGATCACGGCATCCTGCAGCACCGGCGAGGCGGCGGCGATCGCCGTGGCGCGCAACGTGCCGACCAGCACGAATGTGCCGCTCATCAGTTTGAAGTCCTCGACGACGCGGCCGTCGAAGATCAGGCCCCAGCTCGGATCGTTCGGATCGACGAAGCGGCCGGCGTCGCCGATCTTGTAGAAGCCCTCCTCATCGAACATCTGGGCGGTGAGATCGGGCCGGCGGAAGTAGCCCGGCGTCACGATCACGCTCTTGAGCCGCAGCTCGTAGCGGCCCTCCTCGCCCGTCGGCACGAGCTTGAGCTGCACGCCGGGGTACGGCAGGCCGATCAGGCCGACACGCTCGGACGCCCAGTGCACGGTGGTCGCCGTCGGCGCGGTCTCGGTCGAACCCCAGCCGGTGACGAACGGCAGGCGGTAGCCGGTATGCCTCACCGCGAGCGCCTCCATACGCTCGTAGAGGTCGTCCGGCAGGGTGGCGCCGCCATAGGCCAGCGAATTGAGGTTCTTGAAGAAGCGCTTAGCGAGCGCGTCGTCCTTCTCCAGCGCCGTCGCCAGCATGGCGTAGCCCGCCGGCACGTTGGCGAAGTAGGTCGGCGAGATCTCGCGCAGATTGCGCAGCGTTTCCTCGAACAGGCCGGGCAACGGCTTGCCGTCGTCGATGTAGGTCGTGCCGCCTTCGGCCAGGTTGCCCTGGAAGGTGGCGTTGCCGCCCATCGTGTGGTTCCACGGCAGCCAGTCGAGCATCACGGCCGGCGGATCGGAAGGCTTGCGGATGCGTCCCATCTGGCTCATCGCCAGGTTGGCGCACATCATCTCCTGGGTGTTGATCACGGCCTTGGGCATGCCCGTGCTGCCCGACGTGAACAGGAACTTGCCGATCGTCTTGGCGTCGATCTGCGCGATCGAGCGGGCGACGGCATCTGTCGCCTTCGTTGCCAAAAGCTCGCTCCACGGCAGCGACTGCATCTGGGGCGGCGCCTTGTCGACATGCACCAGCAGCACGCCCTCCAGATCGAGGGCCGCGAGCGCGCGGGCATAGATCTCGCCGTTCTGCACGAACACCAGCCCGGGCTTCACAAGGTCGAAGACGTAGCGCAGCTTGGCGTGGTCCTGACTCATCACCGAATAGGCGGGCGACACCGGGGCGAGCGGCGCGCGCGCCTGCATGGCGGCCATGGTGAGCAACGCGAACTCGATGGAATTGGAGGACAGGATCATGACCGGCTTGTCCGGCCCGAAGCCGCGGTCGAGCAGCGCCTGGGTCACCGCATCGACCTGGCGCCTGGCCTCGGCGTAGGTGACCTTCAGCCACTCACGATCCGGCCCGCGGCGTTGCGCCAGCCACACCCGGTCCGGCGCCTCGCCGGCCCACTTGGCGAGGAACGCCGGGACATGCTTTTCGTAGGGCTTCAGCTGGTGATTCGACTGCAGCAGGATGGTGCCATCGCCGCGCCGCTCGACCCTGACGTCGCGGCTCAGGAAGTCGATCGGCTTGAAGGGCGTTTGCATCACACTGTCCAACGCGATACTCCCGGGTGATATTGGGTTTTGCCGATTAAGGAGTGGGATCCGGCGATCGGCAAGGGGGAGCCTTGGGGTCGATGCCGCCCAGCAGTTCCGGGGATGGACAACGCACGGCGAATCGCTGGATTCAGCTCGGTGCAGGCATTGTCTGCATGGTGATGATCGCCAACCTGCAATACGGCTGGACGCTGTTCGTGCATCCCATCCACGAGAGGTGGGGCTGGAGCCATGCGGCGATCCAGGTGGCCTTCACCGTCTTTGTGCTGACCGAGACCTGGCTGGTGCCGTTCGAGGGCTGGTTCGTCGACCGGCTGGGCCCCAAGGGCGTGGTGTTCCTGGGCGGCGTGCTGGTGGCCACTGCGTGGTCGATCAACTCCATCGCCGATTCGCTCCCCCTGCTCTATCTCGGCGCCGCCGTCGGCGGCGTCGGTGCGGGCTGCGTCTACGGCACCTGCATCGGCAACGCCCTGAAATGGTTCGCCGACCGGCGCGGCCTCGCCACCGGCCTGACCGCGGCGGGCTACGGCGCGGGGTCGGCCCTCACCATCGTCCCCATCCATACGACGATCCACGAGTTCGGATACCAGGCGGCGTTCCTGTGGTTCGGCCTCGGCCAGGGCATCGTCATCTGCCTGGCGAGCCTGGCGATCGCCTCGCCGCGCCCCGGTGACGCACCGCCGCCGTCGCGGCGCGTCCACCAGACCGCCCACGACTACACCCCTGCGCAGATGCTGCGCTCGCCGCCCTTCTGGCTGCTCTATGTCATGCTGGTCCTGGTGGCATCCGGCGGTCTGGTCTTCACCGCCCAACTCGCGACGATCGCGCGCGACTTCCATGTCTCCGGAGTGGACGTCACCCTCCTCGACGTCACGCTGCCGGCATTGACGTTTGCCCTTACCCTCGACCGCATCACCAACGGCCTGACGCGACCGCTCAGCGGCTGGATCTCGGACCATTTCGGCCGCGAGAACACGATGTTCGCCATCTTCGCCCTGGAAGCCGTCGGCGTCTGGGCAATGAGCGTATGGGGGTACGACCCCGTGATGTTCGTCGTGCTGGGCGGCGGGGTCTTCCTGGCGTGGGGCGAGGTTGCGAGCCTCTTCCCCACGACCTGCGCCGACTACTTCGGCACCAAATACGCCACCAGCAACGCCGGCCTGCTCTACACCGCCAAAGGCACCGCCTCGATGATGGTGCCCCTGGCCAGCCTGCTGGCCGCCGCGACCGGGCATTGGCATGTCGTCTTCATGATCGCAGTGGCGATGAACGCCCTGGCCGCCGTCCTGGCCATCGTGGCGTTGCGCCCGATGCGGCAGAGGCTGCAGGAGCAGTCTGGTCCGCTCCGCGAACCCGCTGGGGAGCAAAGGACGACGGGTGCGGCCTGAATGACCGTTCACATGGCCGGTGTTTTCGGCCAGAGTCCGGCGCAGGACGAAAGGGAGAGACGGATGGATTTCGAATACTCGGACCGCACCAAGGCGCTGCTCGAGAAACTCAACAAGTTCATGGATGAGGTCATCTATCCGGCCGAGCCCGTCTACGAAGAGCAGATGGAGAAGGCCAAGGATCGCTGGCAGCTTCCTGCCGTGCTCGAGGAGTGCAAGGCCGAAGCCAAGAAGCGCGGCCTCTGGAACATGTTCCTCCCCGCCGATCGCGAGACCGGCGACACGCACGGCACGATGGGTCTCTCCAACCTCGAATACGCGCCGATCTGCGAGGTGCTGGGCCGCTCTTCGATCGCCTCAGAGGCGGTCAACTGCTCGGCGCCCGACACCGGCAACATGGAAGTGTTCGCCCGCTACGGCTCCAAGGAGCACAAGGAGAAGTGGCTGAAGCCGCTGCTCAACGGCGAGATCCGCTCGTGCTTCGCCATGACCGAGCCCGCGGTGGCCTCGTCCGACGCCCGCAACGTCGAATGCCGCATCGAGGCCGACGGCGACAGCTACGTCATCAACGGCCGCAAGTGGTGGTCGTCGGGCATGGGCGACCCGCGCTGCAAGGTCATCATCCTG
>JAEZHS010000060.1 GCA_023436825.1 Pseudomonadota bacterium
ACTCTAGGGCAGCGCGGCCATCGGCCGCTACCGGAAACGGATGGGAAACGTCGCCGGCTAAGCATCGGGCCGGCCAGCGAAATCGGCGAAAAATGCAGGCAAGGTGCTGGTTGACGATCGTCATAAAACGTTCATCAGACTGTCGTTCTTTGCGGTTGCCCGGTCCTTTCGGCCCGCTACGGTCGGGACCGCATGGCGCCCTTCGACACCGGCCTCGCCCCCACCACCGCGCCCGACGTCGCGTTGCGGCGCATCGTGGCCGAGTGCCAGGCCGACCTCCGAAAGTACCGGATCATGGTCCTGGGAAGCCGCCGTCCGGTCGGCATCCACCAGACGCGGGTGGCGCTGCGCCGCCTGCGCGCGGCCTTCGGCCTGTTCCGCCATGCCGTCGACGGCCCGGTGGTGCGGGCGCTGTCGGCCGAGGCCAGGTGGCTGGCCGGCGAATGCGCCCCGGCGCGCGACCTGCATGTCTTCCTGACCGAGACGGTCGAGGACGTCCCGCCGATCATCCAGCGCATCGCCCGCCGGCTCGCCGAGACCTACATGCAGCGCGCCCGCTCGGCCCTTTCCGGCGCGCGCTTCGAAGCCTTCGACCGCCAGCTCCACACCTTCATCGATCTTTCGCCCGCCCATCCGACCGAGCGGCTCGACCATTTCGCGCTCGCCGAGCTCGACCAGCACCATGAGAAGGTCATGCATCGCGGCCGCAAGATCGATACGCTCGATCCGCACCGCCTGCACCGGCTCAGGATCGCCATCAAGAAGCTGCCCTACGCCGCCGAGTTCCTGCAGCCGGCCTTTGCCTCGGAAGCGGCCAAGCCCTATATCGAGGCCACGGCGCGCCTGCAGGGCGCGCTCGGCGCCATGAACGACCGCGCGGTCGCCCGCCATATGCTGGCAGATCTCGCCACGGCCGCGCGTCCCAACGAGGACGCCAAAAGGCCGCTGAAGCGCCTCGCCAAGCAGACGGAGGCCGGCGAAAAGCGCCGCCGCCGCAAGCTCGAGCGGGCGTGGAAGACGTTCAGGCAGGTCGACAAATTCTGGTGACGGCCGTCCGTCACCTGACGGATGGGGATTGATAGTCATGAGCGACACGCAGACCGCCGCCGAGCAACGCATCCCCGTCACGGTGTTGACGGGCTTCCTGGGTAGCGGCAAGACCACGCTGCTGAACAAGCTGCTGCGCCGACCGGAGCTGGCCGACACCGCGGTGATCATCAACGAGTTCGGCGAGATCGGGCTCGACCATCTGCTGGTCGAGAAGTCCGACGACGAGGGCATGGTGACGCTGAACTCGGGCTGCCTGTGCTGCACGGTGCGCGGCGACCTGGTGCGCACCATGAGCGAGCTATTCCTCAAGCGCTCCAAGGGCGAGGTCACCAACTTCAAGCGCATGGTGGTCGAGACCACGGGGCTCGCCGATCCGGCACCCATCCTGCACACGCTGATGACCGATCCCCTGCTCGCCTCGCGCTATCGGCTGGACGGCGTGGTGACCACGGTCGATGGCGTCAATGGCACCAGCACGCTCGACAACCACGAGGAGGCGGTGAAGCAGGCCGCCGTCGCCGACCGCCTGCTGCTTACCAAGACCGACATCGCCGAGGCGCCGAAGCTCTCCGAGCTGAAGGGCCGCCTGCACCAGCTCAATCCCGGCGCGCCGTTCCATGCCATCGCGGGCGGCGACATCGACCCCAACGAGATCCTGAACGCCGGCCTCTACAATCCCGAAACCAAGAGCGCCGACGTCAAGCGCTGGCTGCACGAGGAGGCCTACGGCCATGAGCACGGCGGCGACCATCACCATCATCACGGTCACGGCCATGACGATCATCACCACGACCATGACCATGGGCATGAGCACGGGCATGGCGAGCAGGACCCGCACAACGTCAACCGCCACGACGATCGCATAAAAGCGTTCTGCATGACCTTCGACGAGCCGATGAGCTGGTCGACGGTGGCGGCGGCATTCGACGCGCTGGTGACCTATCGCGGCCCCGACCTGCTGCGCATGAAGGGCATCCTGAACGTCAAGGACACCGACAAGCCGGTCGTGATCCACGGCGTGCAGCATGTCTTCCATCCGCCGGCCACGCTCGATGCCTGGCCCGAGGGCGACGACCGGAAGAGCCGCGTGGTTTTCATCACCCGCGACATCGCCGAGAGCACCATCCGCAAGGTCTTCGCCTCGTTCTTCGAGGCTGAGAAGAAGGGCTGGAGCGGCCAGCTCGACCAGCAGCAGCAGCAGCAGTGATCTTCGGAGCGCGAACCTCCCTTCCGCGGCAGCGCCGCCGAACCAAAAAATGATGGGGTACGCCTCCGCGCGGCAACGACCGCGCTGGAAGGAAACGCCATGCCGAGGACCCTGTTCGACAAGATCTGGGATCGCCATGTCATCGCCGATCTCGGCGACGACTACGCGCTGCTGCACATCAGCCGCCACCTGATGCACGACGGCGGCGGCCGCGGGCTCGCCATGATCAAGGCGTCCGGCCAGAAGGTGCGCAATCCCGATCTCACCTTCGCCACCTTCGACCACGTCATCTCGACCGAGCCCGGCCGCACCCACGACACGCTGAAGCCCTATGCACAACGACTGTACGACATGCGCGAGGAAGCCAGGCGCTGGGGCATAAAACTGTTCGGCCTCGGCAAGCCGGGCCAGGGCATCATCCACGTCGTCGGCCCCGAGCAGGGCATCAGCCTCCCCGGCACGCTCCTGGTATGCGGCGACAGCCACACCTGCACCCATGGCGGCATGGGCGCCATCGCCTTCGGCATCGGCGCCACCGAGGTGATCCACGTCCTGGCGACGCAGTCGCTGGTGCAGCGCAAGCCCAAGCGGCTGCGCGCCACCTTCGAGGGCACGCGCCATCCCGGCGTGACGCCGAAGGACATGATCCTGCATCTGATCGGCCAGATCGGCACCGCCGGCGGCACGGGCTATGCGGTCGAGTACGCCGGCAGCGCCATCCGCGCGCTCGAGGTCGAGGGCCGGCTCACCATCTGCAACCTCTCCATCGAGCTCGGCGCCAAGATCGGCATGATCGCGCCCGACGACAGGTCCTTCGCCTATCTCGAGGGCCGGCCCTATGCGCCGACCGGGGCGATGTGGGACCAGGCCGTCGCCGACTGGCGTTCGCTCACCAGCGACGCCGACGCGGTATTCGACCGCGAGGTCACGGTCGACGTCGGCAAGATCGCGCCGCAGATCACCTGGGGCACCAGCCCCGAGCAGGTGATCCCGGTCACCGACAATGTCCCCGACCCGAGCTCCGTCGCCGATCCGGACAAGCAGAAAGCCATGCAGATGGCGCTGGACTACATGGGCCTGAAAGCCGGCCAGCCGATCCAGGATGCCAAGATCGACTGGGTGTTCATCGGGTCCTGCACCAACAGCCGCATGTCCGACCTGCGCGCCGCCGCCGAGGTCGGTGACCCGCACCGTGATCGTGCCGTCGACCATGGCCTGGCTGTTCGCTTCGCTGACACCGGCCGTCTCCTTCTCGCTGATCGGCGTGATCGTGGGCGAGTTCATCGGCGCCGAGCATGGCATCGGCCGCATGATCATCGAGGCCGAAGCGCGCGGCGAGGCCGCCGGCATGATGGTGGCGGTCTTCGTGCTGATGATCGTGGGCGTGATCCTGGCTGCAGGTGTGCGGCGCATCCAGGCCTACTTGCTGCGCTGGCGGCCGGCGTCCACCATGGCGACCTGGAAAAAATCAGGGAGGATAAGCCATGCTTCGACGCCATGCGCTGGCGGGATCGCTTGCCGCCGTCGCCATGCCCGCCGGTTCGCGCGTGTGGGCCCAGGCCTGGCCCGCCAAGCCGGTGCGCATCGTCGTGCCGTTCGGACCGGGCGGGCCCGCCGATGTCTATGCCCGCCAGCTCGGACAGGAGCTGAGCGAGGTCCTGAAGCAGCAGTTCGTCATCGAGAACAAGTCGGGGGCCGGTGCGGTGGTCGGCACCGACGTCGTCGCCAAGGCGGCACCCGACGGCTACACGATCCTGATGATGTCCAACACCCACACCACCAACGAGACGCTGCTCGCCAACCGCCCCTATTCATTGATGAAGGACCTGACGGCCGTGGCGCCGGTCAACTCGTCCGATCTGGTGATCGTGGTGAACCCGGAGGTGAAGGCCAAGACGCTGCAGGAGTTCATTGCCCTGGCCAAGGCCGAACCGGGCAAGCTCAACTACGCCTCGTCGGGACCGGGCACGCCCTATCACATGGCGGGCGAGCTGTTCAAAGCCATGAGCGGCACCGACATCGTGCACATACCGCACAAGAACAGCGCCGACGCGCGCAACGCCGTGATCGGCGGCCATGTCCAGATGATGATCGACGCGGTGACGGCGATGAAGGGCCATATCGATGCCGGCCAGGTGCGTGCGCTTGCGACGACGGGGACCACGCGCTCGGCCGTGCTGCCCAACGTGCCCACCGCCAACGAGGCCGGGGTTCCGGGCTACGAGGCCACGATCTGGCTCGGGATCATGGCGCCCGCAGGCACGCCCAAGGACATCATCGAGCGGCTGAACGCCGAGATCGCCAAGGTGATCGCCAAGCCCGCCCTCCGCGAGGCCTGGTCCAAGCAAGGCGCGGTCCCCATGACCATGACGCCCGTCCAGTTCGAGACCTACCTCAAGGGCGACATCGACAAGTGGGCCAAGGTGATCACGCAGGCCGGCATCAAGACGCAATGAAGGCGGTCCGCATCCTGAGCGGCGGAGCCGCGCAAGGCCTGGTCGAAAGCGTGCGGCCGGCCTTCGAAGCCGAAACCGGTTGCACCATCGACGGCGTATTCGGCGCGGTCGGGGCGATGAAGGCGCGGCTGCTGTCGGGCGAGCCGGCCGATCTCCTGATCCTGAGCCGCGCGCTGATCGAGGAACTGGCCCGGGCCGGGCACGTCGTGCCGGCCTCGATCAGGGACATCGGCGAGGTGCCGACATCGGTCGCGGTGCGTGCGACCGATGCGCCGCCGCAGCTCGAGACCGCCGACGACCTGCGTGACGCGCTGCGCGCCGCGGACGAGATCCATTTCCCCGACCCCGAGCTCGCCACCGCGGGCATCCACTTCGCCAAAGTGATGCGCGATCTCGGCGTATGGGATGAGCTGCGCGAGTGCCTGCAGCCGGCGCCCAACGGTGCAACCGCGATGGCTGCACTCGCCGCTTCCACGAGCGCGAGGCCCATCGGCTGCACCCAGGCGACGGAGATCCTGTCGACGCCGGGCATCGTGCTTGCCGCACCGCTGCCGCCCGGCTGCGCGCTGGCGACCACCTACACCTGCGCAGTCACCGGCCATGCTGGGGTGCCCGAACCGGCGGCATCGCTGATCGCCCTGCTGACCAGCGACGCGAACCGCGATGGGCGTCGCGCCATCGGATTTGCCTGAGCGTTTGACCCGGTCTGCTCTTCGCCACGCGATCCTGTGCTATGTCGGCCGCCTCCGTGTCCTATTAGTATGGACTTGATGGAGACCGACCGCACGGCGGCAGACAAGCCTTGCTTGCCGCGTCTGGACGGCGGCAAACTCGGCCGCAACCAACCAGCATGAAGAGAACAGACATGGCCGTCGTCGAAACCGAACGTCACGGGCAGGTGCTCGTAGTCCGCATGAACAGGCCCGACCGGCTGAATGCGCTCAACACCGAGATGCGTACGGAACTCGCCCACATCTGGACCGACTTCCGCCACAGCAAGGAGCTCGAGGTCGCGATCTTCACCGGCACGGGCCGCGGCTTCTGCGCCGGCGAGGACATGAAGGAGTCGCTGCAGAAGGGCGTCGCCGGCGGCGAGCGGCCCAAGCAGGAGGACCCCTTCATGACCGGCGCGCTGGAAAAGCCGGTGATCGCCGCGGTCAACGGCTTCGCCATGGGCGGCGGCTTCATGCTGGTCGAGCGCACCGACCTGCGCCTCGCCGTGCGCGAGGCGATCTTCGAGGTCTCCGAAGCAAAGCGCTGGCTCCTGGGCGGCTACAACCACGGCCACATCGCCAACGTGCCCTATCCCATCGCCATGGAGATGGCGCTGGGCTTCCGCTTCACGGCGCAGCGCTTCTACGAGATCGGGTTCCTCAATCGCCTGGTCGACGCCGCCGACCTGATGCCCGAGGCGCTGAAGATGGCCGAGCACCTCCTCACCCTGCCGCCGGCCTCGCGCGTCAACACCGTGCACATGATGCGCCAGATGCGCCCCGCCCCCGGTCCGGACATGCAGAAGCTCGCCGCCGCCCTGCACGAGCACGGCGCCAAGAGCGACCTCATGGAATCGCGCGCCGCCTTCGCCGAGAAGCGCAAGCCCAACTTCAAGGGCTGGAACGATCCAGAGGACCGTTACCGGCTGCCGACGCTCAATTCGGTGAAGTGACGTACTGCTAAGCAGCCATTCGGCCAGCGTACGGGGCGAATGGATGGCAACGACGGCAAGCCTGCGCCCATAGAACCGACCGAAGTGCGCGCGATCACCTGTGACCAGCGCGTCGCACGACATTCGGACGGCTGCGGCAACGACGGGCCGGTCTTTTTCGGGCAGCCCCGAGAGAGCCGTCGCCGAATCAGGATCGGCTTGCAGCGGGGCTACCTCGAGCCGATCGAGCAAGGCGGCCAGCGCAGACAATCCTTGCGGGCCCTTCGCCGCGAGATTTCGGCAATCTCAGCCGACGCCGATACCGATCAGCATCAGCGCCGCCGCCATCAGCATCCAGCCCGGATGGCGGCCGTCGTTCGCCCAGAAGTTCCCGAGCGCGCCGAACAGGTAAAGGCCGCCGACCAGCAGGCCGGTGACCAGCCGCGCCTGCGGCTCGAACCAGCAGGCAGCGACAATCAGGGCTACTGCGCCCAGCAGCCAGGCGAACGTGCTGAACTGCATGAGCAGCGGCACGAGCCGCCGGACCGCCTGCGGCGTCCGCGGCTCGGCAAGGAAGGTGGCCTCGACCGGCCGGACCACCAGCCGCTGGATCAAAACACCATGGATGACGGCGGTGACCCCGCCAATGACCCCGGCCATGGCCAGGGCAGCACTTTGCCAGTTCATGACCATACACCTCTGTATGGTCGATATGGCGCAACGGATGGCCGCCGTCAATACACTTGTGTATGGTCGACCCATGACCGATCGCCTCGCCAAGTCCGACTGGATAAAACGCGGTTTGCACACGCTCGCGGCCGAGGGCGCCAACGCCCTGAAGGTCGGGCCGATGGCGGACGGGCTGAAAGTGTCGCGCGGCAGCTTCTACTGGCACTTCCGCGACATCGCCGACTTTCGCGCACAGCTCCTGCAGGCCTGGCAGGAGCAGGCGACCGAGCGGGTCATCGAAGAGCTTGAAGCGCGCAAGGACCGGCCGGATCGCCTGAAGCAACTCATGCGGCGTGCCTTCACCGGCAAACGCAGCCTGGACCGCGCCATCCGGTCTTGGGCCGCCGAGGATCGCGCGGTCGCTGCCATCGTGGCGTCGGTCGACGCCCGCCGTGTCGGATACATCGCGAAAATGCTGGCGGCGACCGGGGTGGAGAGCCAGAAGGCGCTGCGCCGCGCCGCCTTCCTGTACTGGGCCTATCTCGGGCAGCCCATGGTCATGGAACCCCGCCATGCCTCGATCGCGCCGGCGGCCCTGGACGACATCGGCGACCTGTTTGAAAGGTGAATGTCCAGACCCCAAGTAGGGACGACACGAATTCAAACATCGACTGTGCACATGAGCGGCGCTGGAGAGTCCGGCCCGCCGCGTGCTAGGCGTTGGGTATGGCGAAATCGAAGGCACCGGCCGCCAAGGCGGCGGCCAAGGACAACGGCGCGGCACCCAAGGCGGCGCCCAAACCCGCGCCCCAGAACGGCGGCACGAACGGCGACAACAAGCCGATCCGCAACCTCTACCTGGTCGACGGATCGGGCTACCTGTTCCGCGCCTACCACGCGCTGCCGCCGATGACGCGGCCAGACGGCACGCCGATCAATGCCGTGTACGGCTTCTGCCGCATGCTGGTGGCCGACCTCCTGGACAAGCCCGAGGTCGATCACATCGCCATGATCCTCGACAAGAGCGAGGTGACGTTCCGCAACGAGATCTACGACAAGTACAAGGCCAACCGCCCGCCGCCGCCCGAGGATCTGATCCCGCAGTTCCCGTTGATCCGCGAGGCGGCCAAGGCGTTCAACGTCACGGTGTGCGAGCTCGGCGGCTACGAGGCGGACGACCTGATCGCGACCTACGCCCGCATGGCCGTCGAGGCTGGCGCCACCTGCACCATCGTGTCGTCCGACAAGGACCTGATGCAGCTCATCCGGCCGGGCGTCGAGATGATGGACCCGATCAAGAAGATCAAGCTGGGGCCCGAGGCGGTGATGGAGAAGTTCGGCGTGACGCCGGACAAGGTCGTCGACGTGCAGGCGCTGGCCGGCGATTCGACCGACAACGTGCCGGGCGTGCCGGGCATCGGCGTGAAGACCGCGGCCCAGCTCATCAACGAGTACGGCGACCTCGAAACGCTTCTGCAGCGCGCCGGCGAGATCA
>JAEZHS010000083.1 GCA_023436825.1 Pseudomonadota bacterium
TTCCGGCGCCACCAACTCCATGCGTGGTGCGGCGTACCTGTCCGGTCTCAGCGATGCCATGGTGATCGATGTCGGCGGCACCACCACCGACGTCGGCCAGCTCAAGCACGGCTTCCCGCGCGAGGCCAATTCGGTGGTCAAGGTCGGCGGCGTGCGCACGCTGTTCCGCATGCCCGACCTGCTGTCGATCGGCTTGGGCGGCGGCAGCCACGTCTCGCTGGAATCCGCTGGAGGGCCGATCAAGGTCGGGCCGGTGTCGGTCGGTTATCGGCTGCTGAAGGACGGCATCGCCTTCGGCGGCAGCCAGCTCACGACCACCGACGTCGCCGTCGCGAGCGGCGTCCTGACACTCGGCGACAAAAGCAAGGTCGCCCATCTCGACGCCGGCACCTGCCGGAAGGTCTTCGCCGAAGCCGCGCGTCTCGCCGAAGAGGCGATCGACCGGATGAAGACGGAGGCGGGCGACGTGCCGCTGATCGCCGTCGGCGGCGGCGCCTTCCTGATCCCCGACAAGCTCCCCGGCGTCTCCAAGGTGATCCATGTCGAGCACGGCGACTGCGCCAACGCCGTGGGCGCGGCCATCGCCCAGGTATCGGGCGAGTGCGACCAGATCTTCAAGGACATGACTCGCGCCGAAGCCATCGCCGCGGCGCAAGGCATCGCCAACGACCGCGCCGTCGCCGCCGGCGCCGACCGCAAGACGCTCAGCACCATCGAAAGCGAGGACATGCCGCTCGCCTATCTGCCCGGCAATTCGGTGCGGGTGCGGGTGCGCGTGGTGGGAGACGTCGCGGCGAGCTAGGCGGGCGATGGCATTGTAGTCACCATAGAATTATCATAGTAATATTTGTGGGTAACTAAAGTTATTGAACATAACGACGAGCGCCTCGTACATTGATAGGCGCTTTCCTTTGCGACGAACTGCCATGTCTTCCGAAGGAGAGCGCTCGTTATAGGATCTTCAAGGGGCGCACCATGTTCAATTTCAGACCCTTCGCGCCTGGTTTCAACGTCCAGCCGGCCGATGAGGACGTGCCCGGCTTTCGAATGATCACCAACGGCCGGATACGAGAAGGTAGCACGCCCGCTACGGGGCCATATCCGAATACCAACGCTTATCCATTCGATCCTTACTATCAGCTTAGTCTCGGCGCTGAGCGCTTCACACCTGTCGGTGATGGAACGCCTCCACCATACCTCGCGTATGCGCGTGGCGTTGGCCGGCTTGGCGGCGCGCCACTCCCGGGGGTCGGCTCGGCCCAGCCAAGCGGCATGTCATCCTTTACCGCCCCGCCATCAAGCCCATTTCCTACCAGTTCGTCGCCCTACTTTGGGGCCACGACAGGCAGTTCCCCGTTCGGTGCGCCGACACCTCCTCTGTTTCCAAATATGCCGGCGTCTGGCGATGAACCGCGCTCTCCGCTTCTTTCCTTCCGTCATGCGGAGGTTCCGTCGTTACAGTCCGTGCGGTACTCGCCGCTGTCGTTCGTCGGCTCGGTTCCGCGCAGAGACATGGCGACGGTGAAAGCCGAAGTGGGCAATGCTCCGATGCCGGCGGCTGAGAGTCCGAGCGGAACCACCGATCCGAATATCGTTCGCGTCGGCCATAGTGACGACGATCAAGTCGAGATTGCTCAAGCACGAGACCAACGTGCGGATCAACGAGCACCAAAAGCAGGCCGCAGCTATGGGTTCGTCCCCCAAATCACGATCGAACGCCGCATGACGCCATTGCAGAAGAAGATCAATCGCGACCAAGCTTTTCGTGAGCTCACGCGCCAACCACTTACCGCCGAAGAGGCTCGCCGCGCGCTTCCAGACGACTGGGAATCTACCAAGCCGGCGGACATTGTCAGCGAGATCAAGCGAACGGCCGAACGACATGGTGTGCCAATCCAGCTCCTCGCAAGGCTTCTCTACCAGGAAGGCAAGTTCAACGAGGTCGACAAGCTCGGGAAGGAGCTCCGAATGAGGTCGGAGAACAAGGACCTTCCGATCGGCTATGCTCAAATGACCCAGAATACCCTGCTTGACCTGATGGATCGGGCAGCTCGCCGTGGCGATGGTAGGCGTAGCGAAGAACTCTCGACCCACTCCCTGGCCAACCGGGAGCAATCGTTCGATGCCGCTGCGGAGCAGCTGGCTTATCTTTATCGTCGCATGGGCGGAAGCTGGCCCAAGGCCGTCGCCGCCTACAATGTTGGACAAGACCTTTCACGATGGTTCGACGGAGCCAACATTGATCCACGGTACTTCGCTGCCAAAACAGATGGAAAGGGCAATCTGATACCGTCGGAAAAATGGACGAAGGAAATACCCCAGTATCTCCGGTTCGTTTTTCGAGGCGAAGGCGAGGATCCGGCAACCGCAGACATTTACGACTATCAACCGCCCAATCAATATCGGGCGCGGCAGAAGATTTATCAGCCGGCCATACCTTCGGACACGCGTCGCAACCCGTAAAAGTTGTGTTGATTGATAATGATGCACGCCGTACCCTTGGGACCATGAGTAAGCGGGTCAATTTGGGCATGGCGGTTGCAGCGCTCGTGCTCGTGACGGCTACTGTCTCCTGGGCGGGAGGATTGCGCGACTATCTCAACGGGAGTCAAACACTCGCGACTGCTGACGAAGGCCTGCTGGCCGACCTTTCAAAGTATTATCGGATGCACGGCAATGTACGCCTCGACCCTGAGCAGCGATTGGGCAACGGAGCGTCCTGGCGGCTGTTGATCGACATCAGGACAGGTGCCGCCGTGCCGCGCATGACTTGGATGGCCGATCGAAAGAGCCTGCTCAACGCCAACGCTTTGTTTGACGCTTTGCATGGAGCGTCGATCGTCGGCTACGACATCGAGGATCTGGAGCGCCGGCGCCAGGAGCTTTACGGTTGGCATGACGGACGCCCTGCCGCCGTAGCGAAACCACCTTACCTCGTCTCGCAGACCGTTGCCGTAACGTATGCGACCCCGCTGCTCGTGAGCTATGTCGAGGTGGAGCGACCTCTTGTGGGTTCCATGAGAGTCGACGTTCGCGGGCGTGTGCTGGACCTCGAACGAGGTCAAATCAGGGAGATTGATCGTTGCCGCGATTCGGACGAGTTGAGAGACTTTCGTCTCGGTGAGTGGCTCGAGGTCTGCGGGGACGAAGCCTATGAACGCTTTAAGGCATTATGGGCCGGCAAACTCCGTCAAGCCGTCACCAAGGCGCGATCACAAGGTGCCGATCTGTCGGAAGAGGCTGGCAAGATCCCGGAAAACTTGGACAGATATAACAAGCGGATCGCGCTTTATCTGACACCCGCCGGTCTGGCAGTGGTCAATAAAACGTGGGATGGCCTATGGGCGTTCGGGGACATAACGGTGAATCCCGTCATCCTATCGTACCGAGATCTGGCCCCCTTCATGAAGCCTGGGCGGTGGCGTGACGACCTGCTTGGCCTGAGCGGCACGACGTCGCCCTAGTACGCAGGCTCATCACAGCCAGCCTCAGACCCTGAATGATGGGCCTGGATGTTGGACATCCTGAACGCTAAGTGCCGTGACGTCGGTCAGGAGTGCGCGCGAGCGGCACGCATGCGGCAAGGCGGTTGCAGCGTGCTCGGCGATAGCCCTGGCGCTGCCGATGCTCGTCCATTCCACGATTGTGGCAACCCGCGGCCGCTTCCCGGAGCCTTTGGGCGCGTGTATGAACATCGTCATGAAGAAACCAGCAATGATCCGATCCTTCGTCACTGCCTTGGGCTTGGGCCTCCTGGCGTCGTCCGCCGCGGCCCAGCCCATGGGTCAGAACCAGCCGCCCAACCAGTGGGTGATGAACTGCAACTACGAGAAGGGCAAGGACTGCACCGTGTCGGCGATGATCGACGGCGGCCCCAACAACCTTCTGGGCACGTTCCTGATCGTGAGCTACTCGGTGGCCTATACGACGCTCACCGTCGTGGCCGACGGCGTCGGCTCGAACGCCAGCATGCAGATCGACAACTGGCCGTTCGTGTCGACCAGCATCTGCACCGGCGGTGCCTGCTCCTACACCCAGGGCAAGTCGGCTGAACTGCTGCAGACCATGCTCAGCGGCTCGTCGATCACCGTACAGATCTCGACGCAGGCCGATGGCATGGTGGGTCCGCTCAGCAACACGCTGCAGGGCTTCGCCGCCCAGTACGAGCGGGCCGTACGGGCGCAGCAAGGCCGCTAAGAGGCGTCCGGCCGGTGGTGAAAGCAGTGCTGGCACTCGGGTTCAGCGACACAAGGAGTGGCGTCATTGCCCGTTCGGCCCGGCCATACCTGGCCCTCTACGGTACGCAAAATTCGCGAAAACGAAATTGGCCAAATCAAACTTCAGTTGTTGACTATTTGTTACTGAGGTTATATTATCGGCTTGTTGCGCGGCTTCCCCGCGTTCCCGTTCTATGCATCGTTGATCCGAGACAAAGAGGCTGCGGGCCGACATCGCGCGCGGTTCGTCCGGCTTGCAGCCGCACGGGCTCGGGGCTTCGGCTTTGCGGCGTGGCGATTCCGGTTGCGAAACTTGCGTAACTGTCCGAATTCGGAGTGTGACCCAACCAATAAGGGGGGCGATCCTAAAGGGCCACTAGGCCCTCTGTCGGAAACGCCGGAAACGCCGCAAACCTCCCGCATCGCTGATGGCAGTGCATGCACGGGTCAGCCGAGCAGGCTGAGATAGGTCAGGCTGAGCGGCATGTCGCCGCCGTTGGTGTAGGCGGAGTAGGTGTGGAACACCTCGCCTGCGGCACTGCGTGCGAACACGCTGGTGCCCGGCACGTCCTCGCGGTCCATTCGGGTGCGCTCGAAGCCGTAGACGACTTCCTGTCCGACCTGCTCGGGCCGATAGGCGGCTTGGTAGTCGTAGCTGAAGTCGGACGGCTGCGAGGACACCCAGCGGAAGCGCCAGCCGCGGCGCCGGCGGTAATCCTCGATCCTGTCGATCGGCGCGCGCGAGACCGCGGTGAAAGTCGCATCGTGGCGGGCAAGCTGCTCGTCCAGCCCGTCGAGATGGCTGCCGAGCAGCGAGCAGCCCGGGCAGCCGTCCTGCCATTCGGGCGCGAACATGAAGTGATAGACGATCAGCCGCCCGCGCCCGCCGAACAGCTCGGCGAGTGACTGCCGGCCGGCCGGCGTGTCGAAGGCATAGGCCTTGTCGACCGCCGTCCACGGCAGCGCGCGACGCCGCTCGACGATCCGCGCGCGCAGCTCGGCGAGCTGCTTTTCCTCGGCCAGCAATGCCTGGCGGGCCGCCAGCCATTCCGCGCCGGAAACGATGTCGTGCTGCATGTCCGTTCCTCCCTTCAGGCCAGCATGCCGTAATTGCCGACGATGGCGGGCTCGGCTGGCTGCGGCGGCTCGGCACAGCGCTCGCGGATATCCTTCTGGAAAGCGCGGAAGCTCTCGAAGCTCGACAGCGCCGGGGCGCCGTCGTCGGACATCGCAATATGGACGAACGTGTCGTCGGGCAGCCGGAACACGGCATAGCGCAGCCCGGCCGGCGCCTTGTCTGAAAGCTCGGCGAATACCGCCGCGCTCAGGCGCTGGTTCTCGTCGGCCTGTTCGGGCTTGGCGCGATAGCGCACCAGGGTCCATTTCATGGGGTGCCTCCTTGGACGTTGCTGTCCTGGGAAGACGCTCCGTGGGTGGCGAAGGATTCGCGAAAAAAGTCGCAATGTGGAGAATCCTTTGGCCGCTCGCGAACGTCGTGCTGGCATAAGAGGTGGGCATGACCGATCCCAAGGCAGAGTTCGAGCGGCTGCTGGCCGAGCTGCGGCCGAGGCTGCACCGTTACTGCGCCCGCATGACGGGTTCGGTGATCGACGGCGAGGACGTGCTGCAGGAGACCCTGATCAAGGCGATCGAGGCCTTCCCGCATACCGGCCCGCTCGCCAATGCCGAGGGCTGGCTGTTCCGCATCGCCCACAACGCGTCGCTGGATTTTTTACGCCGACGCGCGCGTCGCGAGGGCGTGCAGGGCGGCGACGAAGAGCTGGAGACGATTGCCGATCCCGACAGCGAGATCGAGCGCCGCCAGGCCGCCGCCGCCAGCCTGCGCACCCTGATGCGCCTGCCGGTGGCCCAGCGCAGCAGCGTCATCCTGATGGATGTGCTGGGCCATTCGATCGAGGAGATCTCGGAAGTGCTCGAAAGCACGGTGCCCTCGGTGAAGGCCAACCTGCATCGCGGCCGCCAGCGGCTCAGCGAGCTTGCTGGCGAGCCCGACGATCGGCCGCCGCCGATGCTGGCCGAAGCCGACCGCCGGCGACTGGCCGCTTACGTGGCACGCTTCAATGCCCGCGATTTCGACGCCTTGCGCGCCCAGCTTGCAGATGAAGTGAAGGTCGAGGTCGTGAACCGCACGCGCCTCAGCGGCCGCGGCGAGGTCAGCCGCTACTTCGGCAACTACAGCCAGACCACCGACTGGCATCTCGTGCCGGGACTCGTAGAAGGGCGGCCGGCGGTGATCGTGCACGATCCCGAGCAGCCGACCGGCCCGCCGATCTACTTCATGCTGGTGGATTGGGCCGACGATCGCCTGCTCGCCGTCCGCGATTTCCGTTATGCCCGCTATGTCGTGGACGACGCCGAGCTGATCGACTTTCCGTGAACTCAACGGGTTGTGATGACGTGCCCCGGCAACGTCCGGATGCATGATGCGTTGACGGCGTCGTCGTTCACGAGGGAGGTACGGATCATGCGCAGAGTGCTGCTTCGCTCCACGGTCGCCGGCCTGATGGCGGCCTCGTTCCTGGCCCTGGCTCCGGCGGCCTTCGCCCAGGCCGTCACGTACAAGGCCGACCTCAAGCCCTCGGCCGAGGTGCCGCCCGCCAACAGCAAGGGCAGCGGCACGTTGACGGCAACCTATGATCCCGCCACCAAGAAGCTCAGCTACACCGCGAACTACAAGGACCTGACGGGTCCCGCAACGGCGGCCCATTTCCACGGCCCGGCCGACGCCAAAACGAATGCCGGCATCGTCGTTCCTGTGAACGGCGCCGTCACCAGCCCGATCAAGGGCGAGGCGACACTGACCGACGCCCAGGCCAAGGACCTCGCCGACGGCAAGTGGTACTTCAACGTCCATACCGCGGCGAACAAGGGCGGCGAGATCCGCGGCCAGGTGATGAAGGGGATGTAGCCGCTGCGTCGTTGTCTTCCGGAGCGCAGGATGCGCGCGGTCCGGAAGAGCCTGACCTATCGTTTCCTGCGATACAGGAAGCAGTTGTCGGCGTTGGGCATCTTGATGCCCTGATAGAAGGTCATCGCCGTCGGCGCCGACAGCAGCAGCGTCGTGGTAAGCTCGCCGCCGGCCTGCACCCGCGTCTCCTCGATCAGGCGCTTGCCGATGCCCTGGCCCTGGCAGGCCTTGTCGACCGCGAGGTCGGAGAGATAGCAGCAGAAGCAGAAGTCGGTCAGCGAACGGGCGAAGCCCACCAGCCGGCCGTCCTGGCGTGCGGTCAGGATCAGGTTGGCGTGCGCCAGCATGCGCTCGACGCGGCCGCGATCCTCGATCGGCCGGTTGAGACCGGATTTGCGCACGACGTCGATGTATTCGTCGGCGCCGAGATAATCCTCGCGGGCATAGACCGTGTTCATTGGCTCAACCATCTCCTCAACGCCTCGGTGACTTCCGCAGGCCTTTCCAGCGGGCTCATGTGGCCGCATTGCTCGAGCACGACCAGTCGCGAATCGGCGATGTCCGCCGCCATCTCCTGCGAGCGCGGCAGCGGCGTCACCTGGTCCTGGCGGCCGACGACCACCACGGTCGGTATGTCGATGTCGACCAGCATGTGGCGGCTGTCGGCGCGGTCGATGATGGCGCGCTGCTCGCGCACGAAACCGTCGGCGCCGATCTCCTGGGCCATGTCGAAGATCGGCTGGGTGATGGCGGCATCGTTGATGTGGCGGCTATGTACGAGCTGCGGCAAGAGCGTGCGCTGCACGCCGTGGAAGCGGCCGATCTTGGTCTGGTCGAGCAGGGCGCGGCGACGCTTGGTCGATTCGGCCGAGTCCGGAGTGGCCTGGGTGTCCATCAGGGCCAGCCGCTCCACCCTTTGCGAGGCGCGGCGCATGATCTCGAAGGCGACGTAGCCGCCCATCGAGAAGCCGAGGAGGGCGAAGCTCGGCGGCGCCATCGCCAGGGCGGCATCGGCCATCGCGCCCATTGTGTCGTGGTGCCAGAGCTCGGGAACGATGCAGTCGGCGACGTCGGAGAGGGCCTCGATCTGCGGCTCGAAGACCCGGCGGGTGTTGAGCAGGCCGGGAAGCAGAACGAGCGTCGGGCGGGGCATCGGGTCGGCAGCGGGCTAGATCTGGATCTGGTTGCCCAGTTCGATAGCGCGGTTCGGCGGGATGCGGAAGAAGGTCTTGGTGGCCGACGCCGAGTGGGAAAGCGAGATGAACCAGTCGCGGCGCCATTTGCCGAGCTTGGAATGCTGGCTGGGCACCAGGGTCTCGCGGCCGAGGAAGAAGCTGGTTTCCATCTCGTCGTAGGCGATGCCATGCGGCCGGCAGGCGCGCAGCGCGTCGGGTACGTCGGGCTGCTCGGTGAAGCCGTAGCGGGCGATCACCGTGTGGAAGCCCTTGCCCAGCCGCTCGACCTCGACGCGCTGCGCCTCGGGGACGCGCGGCACGTCCATGGTCTCGACCTGCAGCATGATGATGCGCTCGTGCAGCACCTTGTTGTGCTTGAGGTTGTGCAGGAAGGCGGCCGGTGTGCGGCTGGCATCGGCCGTCAGGAACACCGCGGTGCCGGCGACTCGGTCGGGCGCGCGTTCCATGCGCTCGAGGAACTGGCGCAACGGCAAGGTGCCCTCGCTCATCTCGGTGGCGACCAGGTGGCGGCCGAATCGCCAGGTGGTGATGGTGAAGTAGATGAATGAGGCCACAACCAGCGGCAGCCAGCCGCCGTCGGGAATTTTCAGCGCGTTGGCGACGAAGAAGGCGAGGTCGGGTATCGCCAGCAGGCCGAACACCAGGGCCGCGACCTGCCAGCGCCACTTCCACACCAGGATCGCCACCGCCATGGCGAGCGCCGCATCGACCAGCATGGCGCCGGTGACGGCGAGGCCATAGGCGCCGGCCAGTGCGCCCGACGAGCCGAAGCCGACCACCAGGGCCACGACGCCCCCCATCAGGATCCAGTTGACCCGTGGAATGTAGATCTGGCCGATCGTGGTCTCCGACGTGTGCTGGATCGCCATGCGCGGCAGGTAGCCGAGCTGGATCGCCTGGCGGGTCAGCGAAAACACGCCGGTGATGACGGCCTGCGAGGCGATCACCGAAGCGAAGGTCGCGAGCGCCACCAGGAAGACGATGTAGTCCTGCGGCACCAGTTCGAAGAAAACCTGCCGGATGCGCGTCGGATCCTCGATGATCAGCGCACCCTGGCCGAAATAGTTGAGCAGCAGGCCCGGCATGACCAGCGACAGCCAGGCGGTGCGGATCGGCCGCCGGCCGAAATGGCCCATGTCGGCGTAAAGCGCTTCGGCGCCGGTGACGGCCAGCACGATCGAGCCGAATGCCCAGAAGATGCCCAGTCCCTGGTCGGCGATCAGTTCGGCGGCATAGAGCGGATTAATCGCTCGCAGCACCGACGGGTTCTTGGCGATCTGCCAGGCGCCAAGCACGCCCAGCACGATGAACCAGACCAGCATCACCGGCCCGAACAGCCGGCCGACATCGGCCGTGCCGCGCGCCTGCAGCATGAACAGCGCCACCAGGATGACCACCGCCAGCGGCACCACGACGGTCTCGAACGCCGGCGCCACGGCCGACAACCCTTCGACGGCGGAAAGCACCGTGACCGCCGGGGTGATGATGGCATCGCCGTAGAACAGAGCGAGACCGACCACGGCCAGCAGAGTGATGCCCACTCTTATGCGCCGGCCCTTGCCGTTCAGCCCGTGCGTTCCGAGCGTCGCCAGCGCCAGCACGCCGCCTTCGCCCTTGTTGTCGGCGCGCATGATCAAGGTGACGTACTTGATGGTGACGGTGAGCGTCACCGCCCAGAACAGCGTCGACAGCACGCCCAGCACGTGGTCCGGCGTCGGCGCCAGGCTGGTGTCGTGCAGGAAGGTCTCGCGCAGCGCGTAGAGCGGGCTGGTGCCGATGTCGCCGAAGACCACGCCCAAAGCGCCCACGATCAGCGCAGCGCTTGCCTTGCCGTGATCGTGGGAGGGATGGGCGGCGTCGGTGACGGTCGACGGGCTGGTGCTGTCAGGGGCCATAAGCTCGAACGCCGCCCAAAGCTGGCGGCGGCGCGACGGTGTGCGCTCCCGCCTTTCGCGTGTCAACGCGCCAATCGGGGTCCAGTTGCGACGAAAGAGCTTGACTCCGACGGACGGGGCGGGCGGCCTTGTGTGCATGGCTGCACCCGCGCCCCTGCATGCCCTGACCTACGCCGATGTCAGCGATCCGCTGCTGTATCGTGAGGATTCGTGGCGCGAGCATTTTGCCGCAATGCGCCGCGACGATCCGGTCCATCGCCACGCCGACAGTCCCTACGGGCCCTACTGGTCGGTGACGCGCTACGCCGACATCATGAGGGTCGAGCTCGACCACGCGACCTATTCCTCGGCCTCCGAGATGGGCGGCATCCAGATCGCCGACCAGCCCAAGGGGCAGGAGCTGCCGAACTTCATCCGCATGGACCCGCCGCGCCACACCGCGCAGCGCAGGACGGTGGCGCCGATCGTGGCGCCGTCGAACCTTGCGAACATGGAAGGCCTGATCCGCGAGCGGACGGCGGCGGTGCTGGACGGCCTGCCGCGCAACGACACCTTCGACTGGGTCGATCGTGTTTCGACCGAGCTCACGGCATTGATGCTGGCGACGCTGTTCGACTTCCCGCAGGCCGAGCGGCGCAAGCTTACCTGGTGGTCCGACGTCGCCATCGCCAACATTGCGGCCGACGACGCCGTGGTGAAGAGCGAAGCCGAGCGCATGGCTGAGCTCACCGCGATGGCCGAGACCATGGCCGCCCTGTGGAAGGAACGCGCCGCCGAGCCGCCCAAGTTCGACCTGATCTCGATGATGGCGCACGCCGAGGCTACCAAGGCGATGCCGATGCGCGAGTTCATCGGCAACTTCGCGCTGCTGATCGTGGGCGGCAACGACACCACGCGCAACTCGATGACCGGCGGCCTGATGGCGGTGCGCGAGAACCCGGCCGAGCTCGCCAAGGTCAAGGCCGACCCGAAGCTTTTGGACAGCCTGGTGTCGGAGATCATCCGCTGGCAGACGCCGGTGATCCACATGCGGCGCACGGCGACGCGCGACTGCGAGCTCGCCGGCCGCACCATCCGCCAGGGCGACAAGGTCGTGATGTGGTACGTTTCGGGCAATCGCGACGAGACGGCGATCGAGGAGCCCGAGCGCTTCATCGTCGGCCGTCCGCGGCCGCGCCATCACCTGTCGTTCGGCGCCGGCATCCATCGCTGCGTCGGCGACCGCCTGGCCGAGATGCAGCTCAGGATCCTGTGGCAGGAGATGCTTTTGCGCGACCTCGACGTCGAGATCGTGGGGCCGCCGGTCAGGCTCTACTCGAATTTCATCCGCGGCATCCGCTCGCTGCCGGTGGTGATCAGGTCATAGCTCTTCCGGACCGCGCGCTAGGTCGCGTCAGACGCGACCTCCCTGCGCGCTCGTGATTCATGAGCGAGCTGGAAAGCTCGCGGTCCGAAACCATGACGCTAGCCCTTCTTCACCGTCACCGTCGCCAATCCCGACGCAAACGCCTGCTGCAGCAGCCACACGTCGCCGGCAATCGAAACGAAATCGTAACCCATGGCCGCAAACTGCGCGCCCTGCCTGGCGTCGACCGCCAGCCGGCCGGCCGACTTGCCGTGCTTCTTTGCGGCGGCGATGGTCGCCTGCTCGGCCTTGACGAAATCGGAGTGATCGAATGCGCCCGGCTCGCCCAGCGCCACGGACAGATCGTTGTGACCGAGCCACAGCATGTCGACGCCGGGCATCGCTGCGATCTCGTCGGCCGCCGCCGCGCCACGCGGATCCTCGATCTGCAGGATGATGGCGGTGCGCGCGTTCTGCTCGGCAAAGCGCGGCACCAGCGGCTCGGAGCGCCTGGCGAAGCGTTCGTGCGCGAGTCCCAGCGCCACGCCGCGCGTGCCGTCGGGCCAGTACTTGGCGGCATCCAGCACCGCCTTGGCCTGCTCGACCGACGACACGATCGGCACCATGACGCCGTCGGCGCCGGTGTCGAGTGCACGCGATATGTGATGGCGCTGCTGGCTCGGCACGCGCACCACCAGCGGTAGCCCTGCGGCCTGGCAGTAACGCACTACCTGGCGGACGGTATCGAATCCGAAACCGGTGTGCTCCATGTCGAGCACAGCGAAGTCGGCGCCGGCAGCCTTGAGGATCTGGCCGATTCCCGGAGTCGCGAATTCGAAGAGGAACGTGCCGACCTTGGTCTGTGAAGTCCCTACGAGCGAACGGATATTGTCTGTCGGCATTGTGATTCCCCCATTGTGGTCGCGATGCTAGAGCACATTCCGCCCGGCTGGAATCAGCCGGGCGGAATGTGCTCTGTGGAGCCAACATCACCGTTGCGCGATTTTCTGATCGGATGGAACCGTGCCGGTTCCATCCGATCAGAAAACGCTCTAGCGTCCGCCGTCCACGACGACCACCCAACTCAAGGGAGTTAGCCATGAAGCTCTATTACATGCCCGGCGCCTGCTCGATCGGCATCCATGTTCTGCTCGAGGAGATCGGCAAGCCCTACGAGCTGCAGAAGATCGATGGTGCCAAGCAGGAGCAGTACGGCCCGGACTTCGTGAAGATCAATCCCAAGTCCAAGGTGCCGACGCTACAGCGTGACGACGGCTCGGTGCTCACCGAGTTCCCGGCGATCGCGACGTGGCTCGCACGCAAGAACCCCGACAAGAACCTGCTGCCCACCGACCCCGACAGCGAGGCGCGCGTGCTCGAGGCGTTGGACTACGTCGTGTCGACCATGCACATGCAGGGCTTCTCGCGCATGTTCCGCCCCGGCAACTACGCGCCGACCGAAGCCGACCACGACAAGGTCAAGGCGCGCGGCAAGGAGATCATGGAGAAGGGTCTGGCCATCATGGACAAGGCCCTCGAGGGCAAGGAGTACATCGCCGGCCAGTTCTCCATCGCCGATGCGGCCCTGTTCTACGTCGAGTTCTGGGCGGCGGCGCGCATGAAGATGACGTTGCCCAAGAACTGCGCCGCCCACTACGAGCGCATGAAGAACCGCCCGGCGGTCAAGCGTACGATCGAGCAGGAAGGCCTGACCGCGGCGGTCTGATTTCTCGTCGCGGCTCGCGACCTTGCAACTGGCTGCGTGGCGGCTCGACGGCGTCTCTGCCATTGACCGCCCGCAGCATGCGCCCGGTAATCGGCTCATGTCCGCGGCGCTGCTCTACGGCCTGGTGATCCTGTCGGCGATCGCCAACGCGATCTGGAACGCATTGATGAAATTGGCCGGCGATCGCGCCCATCGCGGCCGCGTTGCTGGTGACGCTCGGGATCGTGCTTCTCGTCGTCAT
This sequence comes from Pseudomonadota bacterium, assembly GCA_023436825.1. Next base: position 13,550 of record JAEZHS010000083.1, read on the forward strand.
GCGCTGAGGTAAGGTTTGGCCATGCCGCTGCCCGTCTCGCTCAAAAGCCGCCTCAGCCTGCCGCTGATCGCGGCGCCGATGTTCCTGGTGTCGGGACCGGCGCTGGTGAAGGCGGCCTGCCGGGCCGGCGTCATCGGCTCGTTCCCGACGGCCAACTGCCGCACCGTCGAAGAACTCGACCGATGGCTCGCCGACATGGGCGATGACCTGAAGCGCGCCGCCGACGAGAGCGGCCGGCCGACCGCGCCGCTCTGTCCCAACCTGATCGTGCACCGCTCCAATACGCGCGTGCCCGACGATCTCGCCGCCGTGCTGCGCCACAAGGCGGAGATCGTCATCACCAGCGTCGGCTCGCCCGAGCCGGTGCTGAAGCCGCTGAAGGACGCCGGCTGCCTGGTGCTGGCTGACGTCGCCTCCGTGCGCCACGCCGAGAAGGCCGTTGCCGCCGGCGTCGACGGCCTGGTGCTGCTGACGGCGGGCGCCGGCGGCCAGACCGGCTGGGCCAATCCCTTCGCTTTCGTGCGCGCCGTGCGGGCGTTCTGGGAGGGCATCGTCGTCATGGCGGGCGGCATGGCCGACGGCCGGGCGATCGCCGCCGCCGAGACGCTGGGCTGCGATCTCGCCTACATGGGCACCAAGTTCATCGCCACACGCGAGAGTCTCGCCAAGGACGCCTACAAGGTGATGCTGGTGAAGAGCCGGCTCGACGACGTGCTGCTGACCCGCGCTTTCACCGGGCTGGAGACCAACATGCTGCGCCCGTCGATCGCGGCAGCCGGCCTCGATCCCGACAACCTGCCATTACGTGGCTCGATCGATGTGGCCAAGGACATCAATGCGTCGGAGCGCGAACGATCAAACGCCAAACGCTGGAAGGACATCTGGAGCGCGGGGCACTCGGTGTCGGGCGTGGCCGACATACCGTCGGCCGCCGAGCTGATCGAACGGACGCTGGCTGAATACAGCGCGTCAGTGCAGCGCGTATAGCCCGTTGGAGAAGCGGAACTCGGCCGGCTTGATCAGCTGGGCATTGGCGACCCGCACGCGGTGCACCTTGCCGTCGAGATTATGCTCCCAGAAGTCGAGGAACTTGGTCAGGGACGGGAATTTGGGGGCGAGATCTAGATTTTGCCAGACGAAGCTCTGCAGGACATGCCGATGGTCGGGCATCCAGTAGAGGATTTCCGCAGTCGTCAGCCGATAATCGTTGAGTTGCGCAATAAAACTGCTGTCCATCGAGCACTCCTTGACTCCACGCTCGCAACCGAATAGTCACGCACTTTTAACGAAAAGCCAATAAATTTCGTTTCATTTCAATGTGTTAGCAGCACTGGTTGGTGATTGCTGCTAGTGCGAAGTGACTTTGTTCCCGCGCCTTGACTCAAGTCCTCCACGCCCCTAAATCGCAAGCGCATTGGCACTCACCGCAGGAGAGTGCTGACAGCAAAACTTCTCGTTTGCGGCTACCCGGCCGCGCAGGTTCAACCAGGGGAATTGGAGGAAGAAGCATGAAGTTCCGTCCGCTTCACGATCGCGTCGTGGTCAAGCGCGTCGCGGAGGAAGAGAAGACCAAGGGCGGCATCATCATTCCGGATACGGCCAAGGAAAAGCCGATGGAAGGCGAAGTCGTCGCCGTCGGTCCGGGCGCCCGGGATGAGAAGGGCGCTCTCGTCGCTCCCGACGTCAAGGCCGGTGATCGCATCCTGTTCGGCAAGTGGTCCGGCACCGAGGTCAAGCTCGACGGCGTCGAGTATCTGATCATGAAGGAGAGCGACATCATGGGAATCCTCGAGGGTTCCGCCGCGGCTGCCAAGAAGGCCGCCTGATCGCTCCGCCATCCAGACAATCACACTCAATCAACCAAGAGGGTTAAGCAATGGCAGCCAAGGAAGTCCGCTTTAGCGGCGATGCCCGTCAGCGCATGCTGCGCGGCGTCGACATTCTCGCCGACGCGGTCAAGGTGACGCTGGGTCCGAAGGGCCGCAACGTCGTGCTCGACAAGAGCTTCGGTGCGCCGCGCATCACCAAGGACGGCGTTACCGTCGCCAAGGAGATCGAGCTCGCCGACAAGTTCGAGAACATGGGCGCCCAGATGGTGCGCGAAGTGGCCAGCAAGACCAACGACATCGCCGGCGACGGCACGACGACGGCGACCGTGCTCGCCCAGGCGATCGTGCGCGAGGGCGTGAAGTCGGTCGCGGCCGGCATGAACCCGATGGACCTCAAGCGCGGCATCGATCTCGCGGTCGACGCGGCGGTCGAGGAGATCAAGGCTCGCGCCAAGAAGATCACGGGCTCCGACGAGGTCGCCCAGGTCGGCACCATCTCGGCCAACGGCGACAAGTCGATCGGCAAGATGATCGCCGAGGCGATGAAGAAGGTCGGCAACGAGGGCGTGATCA
>JAEZHS010000100.1 GCA_023436825.1 Pseudomonadota bacterium
TCCCTGAGGACCGCCGGCGCATCCTGGACGGCAGTAGATCGTCCGATCGATCAGCGCTGCGGGATGTGCGGCGAGATCACGTTGCCGCGCGCATCCAGGCGATTGCCTTCGCTGTCGTAACGGAAACCGTACTCGTCCCTCATCGTGGCCTGCCGCGGACCGGCGGCATCCATGGGAACCGGCTCCGGCCCGGTCGCGTGGTCGCGTTCGAGCTTGTTGCTGCCCGAGGCCCGTGGCCGATCGGGCACGGTCGTCATCGGCTGCGCGGCGGGTGCGGTCGCCATGTTGCCGCCGTAGTTCATGGTGGCGCTGCCGGGCTGCATGCCGCCACTGGGACCCGGCTGGTCGCCGGGCTGGCGGACCCAGTCGTTGCGGCCGATCATCGGACGGCCATAAGGGTCGGTGGGCTGGCCGGCAGGCATGGTCTGCGCATAGGAAACGCCCGCCGTGGCGATGAGCGCGAGCGTAAGCAACGTACGTTGCATGGGGACACCTCCTTCGAAAGATGGATGTCCGGTCAACGTCCCCCCTCCGGCCGGGTTGCCACTGCGCACCAAATGCACTTCAGGTCAAGACGGCAATCTTCTTGCGCTCGATCAGCTTGAAATCGATGGCCGCCCCCAGGCCCGGCCCGTTCGGGACGTGCACCAAGCCGTCGCGACCGACCACGATGTCCTGCTCCAACCCGTATTTCTGGGCGCCGTCCGGCAGCAGAACCTCGAAGAACTCGGTGTTCCGGATCGAGGCGATGACATGCAGGTTGGCGACGTTGTTCAGCGAATTGCCGCCGTGATGGACCTCGTAGTTCATGCGGAACGATTCGGCCAGGTGCGCGGCCTTCACCAGGGTGGTGATGCCGCCCTTCACGGCGACGTCGCCGCGCAGGTAGTCGGTGGCCTGCAGCATGATCCAGGGCTGATAGGAATCGAGGCCAGTGATCGGATACTCGGTGGCCAGGATCGGGATCGAGAGCTGCTGTTTCAGCTTCACGTAATTGTAGATGTCCTGGTCGGCGAGCGGATCCTCATACCAGTGGAAGTCCATCTCCTCGACGGCGCGCCCGACGCGCACGGCTGCCGGATAGTCGTAGGCCCAGGTCGAATCGAGCATGATCGTGAAATCGCCGACGGCGTTGCGCACGGCCTCGCACACCTTGATGTCCTCTCGCCACCGTGTCGGCGGATGGATCTTGTAGGCCGCCCAGCCGTTCTCCTTGAACTCGACGGCCTGCTCGGCATAGGCGCTGGCCGAAGCGAGCACGGCGGAGCTGGCGTAGGCCGGCACCGATTCGCGGTAGGTCCCGAGCAGGCGATGGATCGGCTGGCCGACCGCCTTGCCCAAAAGGTCCCAGAGGGCAACGTCGACGGCGCCGATGGTGCGCACGCCGGCCGGGCGCTGGCGCTTCCACAGATCGGCGACCAGCGCCTCGCGATGGAGAGGATTGCGGCCCATCAGCATAGGCTTGAGATGAGTGATCAGGCCCTGCCCATCGATCGCTGCCGAGTTCGAGGCCGAGCCCAGGAAGGCATGGCCTTCGACGCCGTCGTCGGTGGCGATGCGCAACAGTCCGAGCGCGCTCGAACCGGCGAATTTGCTGTGCTGGCCGTATTGCGTCGGCGGAATGTCGTCCCAGGCGAACAGCGTCAGGCTGACGTCGGTGATCTTCATGGCGTCGTCTCCCTCGGGTCTTTCCGGCAGCCGGAAGCGCCGTTCGCTGATGTCCATCGGCCTTGGGCGCTTCGCTCCCTCGCGGCTTCAGTATAGACTTCGGACATGACCGACAAAGCCCGAGCCGAACTGGCACCGACCGGCGTTCTGCGTGCCGGCATCAACCTCTCCAACTTCCTGCTGGTCACCGGCCGCACCGCCGACGGCGATCCGGTCGGCGTAGCGCCCGACATGGCCAGGGCGATCGCCGATTCGCTCGGCGTCCCGGTCAAGTATGTCAGTTTCAAGTCGCCCGGCGAGCTCGCCGACCAGGCGGGCAAGGACGCCTGGGACATCGGCCTGATCGGCGCCGAGCCGCAGCGCGCGGCGGTGATGACCTTCAGCGCCGCCTATGTCGAGATCGAGGCGACCTACATGGTGCCGCCGGGCTCGCCGCTGAAGTCGATCGCCGATGTCGACAAGAAGGGCGTGCGCCTTGTCGTGTCGGCGCGCTCGGCCTACGGGCTGTGGCTGGAGAACAACTTCAAGAACGCGACCCTGATCCAGGTCGCCGGCCTCGACGGCGCCTTCAACAAGTTCCTGGAAGACAAGGCCGATGCGCTGGCTGGATTGCGGCCCGGTCTCCTGAAGGATCTCGAGAAGCATCCGGAGCTGAAGATCCTCGACGGCAAGTTCACCGCCGTGCAGCAGGCCGTCGGCTGCAACAAGCCCGCCGCGGAGGGCGCCCGCTACATCGCGGCGTTCGTCGAGAACGCCAAGAAGTCGGGCCTGGTGGCGAAGCTGATCGAAAAGCACCGGGTCAAAGGCCTGTCCGTCGCACCGCTGGCGTAGAGCCATTTGGCGTAGAGCCATTCATGCCCAAGGTCGACGTTGCCGCCGTGCCGAAGCGTAAAGGTTCGGGCTATCCGGCACCGTTCGACGCCCCTTTGGCTGACCGAATCCGCCAGCGGTTGGGCGATGCCGGCGGTCTCGCTGATTTCGGCGTCAATCTCATGCGTCTGCCGCCCGGCAACTGGTCCAGCCAGCGACACTGGCATTCGCACGAAGACGAATTCGTCTACGTGCTCGAAGGCGAGCTAACGCTGATCGAGGATGACGGCGAGACGGTGCTGCGGGCCGGCGATTGTGCAGCCTTTCCGAAAGGCACTGGCAACGGCCACCACTTGATCAACAAATCGGGCGCGATGGCAGTGTATCTCGAAGTCGGCTCACGCGCTCCCGCCGACGTCACCACCTGTTCCGACATCGACATGATGAGCGCCAACGCCGACGGCCGGTTCGTGCACAAGGATGGCAAGCCTTATTCCAAGCCCTGAGAGCTCGCTAATGACGAGCTGCTTGAGCTCGGCGGTCTGCGGATTGCCAAAGGCGGGCACCGAGGAGCAGTCGTTCGACGACTCAGAGTTCCGACCCGACAAACTGCTTGAACTCGGCCGTCCGCGGGTTGACGAACACCTCGGCTGTGGGGCCGGTCTCCCACACCCTGCCCTTGTGCATGAACACCACGATGTCGGCGACGCGGCGGGCGAAGCCCATCTCGTGCGTCACGCTGATCATGGTCATGCCCTGGTGCGCCAGGTTCTCCATCACGCCTAAAACCTCGGCGGTGAGCTCGGGGTCGAGCGCCGACGTCACCTCGTCGAACAGCATGACCTGGGGCTGCAACGCCAACGAGCGGGCGATGGCGACGCGCTGCTGCTGGCCGCCGGAAAGCTGCTCGGGATAGGCGGCGACCTTGTCGGTCAGGCCGACCATGGCCAGCACCTCGGCCGCCCGCCGCTTCGCTTCGTCCTTCGACTGCTTCTTCACCAAGGTCAGCGCCAGCGTGATGTTCCGCTCGACGTTGAGATGGGGAAAGAGATTGTAGCTCTGGAACACCATGCCGACGTCGCGGCGCAGCTGGGCACGCGCGGCGCTGCCCGGCCGGCCGACCGGATGGCCGCACACCGTGATCCCGCCGGCCTGCACCGTTTCCAGGCCGGCAATGCAACGCAGCAGCGTGCTCTTGCCCGAGCCCGAGCGACCGACGATGGCCACGGTCTGGCCGCGTGCGACGTCGAGGCTGACGCCGTCGAGCACGCGCAGCGGCCCGAATTCCTTGACGACCTTGTCGACGCTGATGACCGACTCATCTGCCGGCATGCGCCCTCCTTTCCAGCGTGCGGGCGGCCACCGAAAGCGGGTAGCACAGCACGAAATAAATGGCGGCGACGGCGGTGAAGATCGCGAACGGCTCGAAGGTCGAGTTGTTGACGATCTGGCCGGCGCGCGCCAGCTCGACGAAGCCGATCACCGAGGCGAGCGAGGTGTTCTTCACGATCTGCACCATGAAACCCACGGTCGGCGGAATGGCGATGCGCAGCGCCTGCGGCAGGATCACGTAGGCGTATTGCTGGAACGGGTTGAGTCCCAGGCAGTCCGACGCCTCCCACTGGGTCTTCGGCACGGCCTCGATGCAGCCGCGCCAGATCTCGCCCAGAAAGGCCGCGGCGTAGAGCGTGAAGGAGATGCCGGCCGCGACCAGCGGGTCGAGCTTGTAGCCCAGGATGCCCAGGCCGAAGTACGCCAGGAACAGCACGATCAGCAGCGGCGTGCCCTGGATGAGCTGGATGTAGCCCCAGGCGATCCCGCGCAGCAACGAAGACCTGGAGACGCGCATCAGCGCGATCGGCAGGCCGACGATGCCACCCCCCACGAAGGCGATCACCGACAAGAGGATCGTCCAGCGCGCCGCCTCGACCAGGTAGATCAGATGGTTGAAGCTGAGCTGGATCACGGTGACGTCCTCACAGGGGCGTCCCCAGCCGGCGGCGGCGCTCGAACAGGATCAGGCCGATCGCCCAGAAGCCCAGGCGATAGAGCGCCGACAGCGCGAGGTAGACCACCGCCACGATCACGTAGACCTCGAAGCTCCTGTAGGTGTCGGACTGCACGAGGTTGGCGGTGGCAGTGAGCTCCTCGGCCGAGATCTGCGAGGTGATCGAGGAGGCGAGCATCAGCAGCACGCCCTGGCTCCCCAGCGAAGGATAGACCCGCTCCATGGCGGGCAGCAGCACGACATGCAGGATGGTCTGGAAGCGCGTCAGGCCGAGACAGTCGGCGGCCTCGAGCTGGGTGCGCTGGATCGATTCGATGCCGGCGCGCATGATTTCGGTGGTGTAGGCGCCCATGTTGATGGTGAGCGCCAGGACCGCCGAGACCTCGGCCGAAAGCTTCAGCCCGAGGCTCGACAGGCCGAAATAGACGATGAAGATCTGGATCAGCAGCGGCGTGTTGCGGATGATCTCGACATAGCCGCCCGCCACCCGACGCAGCACCGGCCCGCCATAGACGCGGGCCAATGCGCAGATCGTGCCGACGATGAAGCCGAAGGCGATCGACAGCACGGTGAGCTGGATGGTGAGCCAGGCCCCGGCGACGAAATCCGGCCATCGCTCGGCCAGGAACTCGAAGTCGAATTTATAGGACATGGCTCACACCGGCGGTGTCCCGCCGTCAGCTTCCCGACTTGGCCAGAAGCTCGTCGGTCGGGATGTCGACGCCATGATACTGCTTGTAGATGGCGGCGAGCTTGCCGTTCTTGAGATTGGTCTTCACCCAGTCGTTGATCCAGGCGAGAAGCTTGGGATCGTCCTTGCGCACGCCGATGGCAAGCCAGTTGGTCTGCATCGTGATCTTGGGCTCGACCGTGCGGGCCGGGTTCTTCTTGCTGATGGCGGGCAGCAGCGAGCGCGCCGTCGCCAGGATATCGGCCTGGCCCGATGCCACGGCAACCGCCATGGTGGCATCGTCCTCGTAACGCACGATCTGCGCGCCCTTGGCCTGCTTCGTCAGGTCGCTGTCCTGGGTGGTGCCGCGCACGACGGCGACCTTCTTGCCGTCGAGATCGGCCAGGCTCTTGATCTGCACGCTCTTCAGGCCGGCGACCACCGACGGGTGGTCGGCATAGGGGACCGAGAAGTCGATCACCTTGGCGCGGTCGGGCGTGATCGACAGCGTCGAGACGACGATGTCGGCCTTGTTGGTCTGCAGCATGGGGATGCGGCTCGGGCCGGTCGTGGTGACGATCTCGAGCTGCACGCCGAGATCCTTGGCCAAAAGCTTGGCGAGATCGACGTCCGAGCCGGTCGGCTGCATCTTGTCGTCGGTCATGCCGAAGGGCGGGATCGCGGTGTCGATGGCGACCCGGATCTTCCCGGCCTTCTTGATCTCGCCGAGCGTGTCGGCGAAAGCCGGCGCGCCGAACGGAAGGATCAGCGCTGCGCCTCCGATCAGGCGCAGCAGGGAACGCTTTTTCATGATGGACCTACTGCTGGCTCAGGATGACGTCGGGCAGGCCGTTACCGTGATACTTCTTGTAAATCGCGTCCAGCTTGCCGTTCTTGAGGTTGGCCAGGATCCACTTGTCGACTTCCTCGAGCAGCCGCTTCTCGTCCTTCTTGACGCCGATGGCGAGCTTGAAGGTGTCGAGCACGAACTTGACCTCGACCTGGCGGGCCGGGTTCTTCTTGTCGATCGGCGCGACCAGCAGCTCGGCGGTCGAGAAGATGTCGACCTGCCCCGACAGGAAGGCCTGCGCCTCGGTGGCGTCGTCCTCGTAGCGCACCAGCTTCATGCCCTTGGGGCCTTCCTTGGTGAGCTGGGTGTCGTGCGTCGTGCCGCGCACGGTGCCGACGGTCTTGCCGTCGAGATCGGCCATGCTCTTCAGCGCGACGCTCTTAGGCGCGGCAATGACCGTGCGCAGCACGGCATAGCCCTTGGAGAAGTCGATGACCTTGGCGCGCTCGGGCGTGATCGACAGCGTCGAGATCACGAGATCGGCCTTGCCGGTCTGCAGCGCGGGAATGCGCGCGGCGCCGGTCGTCGGCACGTGCTCGAACTGCAGGCCCCAATCCGCAGCCAGGAGCTTGGCGGTCTCGATGTCGGAGCCCGTCGGCTGCATCTTGTCGTCGGTCATGCCGTACGGCGGCACGCCGAGATCGACGGCGATCCGGATCTTGCCGGATTTCTTGATATCATCCAGCGCATCGGCATTCGCCACCTGCGCAAGACCCATGACTGCAATCGCCGCGATGGCGATGCCTGACAACACCCTCTTCATCGTTTCCTCCAACCACACACTCGTTGTTTGAACTTTTACCGGCCCGCATCCATGTCGGCGAGCTTGGCGACGCGACGGCGGAATTCCTCCGCGGTCGAGAATTTCGCGTCGAGATAGGCCGCGATCAGATCCTTGGCGAGCCAAGGCCCGACGATCTGCGCGCCGATGCACATGACGTTGACGTCGTCGTGCTCCACGCACTGATGCGCTGAATGCACGTCGTGGCAGACCGCGGCGCGGATGCCCTTCATGTTGTTGGCGCCGATCGAGGCGCCGACGCCGGTCCCGCAGATCATCAGGCCGCGCTCGGCCTTGCCCGAGGTGATGGCGGCCGCGACCTTGCGGGCGACGTCGGGGAAATCGACCGGATTGGGATCGTAGGACCCGACGTCCTCGATCTCATGGCCCTGCTCCTTCAGGAAGGCCAGCATTTCGGCCTTCATGGGAAAGCCGGCATGGTCCGATCCGACGACGATCTTCATCAGTTGCTCGCTTCGTTCTGGTAGTTCGTGAACAGGTTCTTGCGGCGGAGTTCGTCGCCGATCTTGAAATGCTGGCGCAGCCGGCTCTCGGCCGCATCGGGATCGCGCTGGACCAGCGACAGGAACACCGCGCGATGAGCGTCGACGAGGTGCGAGGTGATGGCGGGCTCACGGAAGGTGTCGCGCCGGCGCTCGACGTGGCTGCGCATCAGGAGCGGCGAGATCGCCTCGTAGATCTTCATCAGCGCGCTCGAGCCGCTCGCCCGCACGATGGCGAGATGGAAGGCATAGTCGGCCTGGCCTCCCTTCTCCGGGTCGTGCAGCGAATCGACCAGCGTGTCGAGCATGCCGGCCAGCGCCTGCAGGTCGCGCTCGCTCGACCGCTCGCAGGCGAGCCTGATGGCCTGGCACTCGATGGCAATGCGCGCCTGCAGCACGTCGTCGAGGATGTTGGGCTCGGGCGCCAGGCAAAGCGTCAGCGCCTGGCCCAGCACCGAGGCGTCGGCCGCGCGCACGTAGGCACCGCGACCATGCCGGATGTCGAGCAGGCCGAGCATGGCGAGCGAGCGCAACGCCTCGCGCAGCACCGGCCGGCTGACGCCCAACGCCAGCGCAAGCTCGCGCTCGGCCAGCAGGCGATCACCCGCCTTCAGCTCGCCCGCCAGGAGCCTGTCGCGAAAGAAGGTGAAGACCCGCGCCGCGCCGCCCGGTGTCTCGTCCCCTTCCGACCGGACGATGTCGAGTATGGCCAGATCTTCCATGGTCAGTCCGTGGTCTTACCACTGTAGGGCGCCGCAGGATAGCCTTCAGCGACACAAGCGGTTTTTTGGCGGCGTATGGTCCGCCAAAATAACCCACACGGTTCTTGATCCGTTCAATAACAGGGGTTTTGTACAATTGAGGTTGCGGAGCACCCTGAATTGTCACGGCAAGGACGCAACTTTCCAATGACGACAGCGTTGATGGACGCTGCGGGGGACAAAAAGTGCGCGTGTGGGGGCCCGTGCCATCGGAAACCCAAAATACCGGCTCATGAGCCTCGCTGGTGCTGTGACTGAACAATTCCAGGCAGGGTGAGGGTCCCCATGACGGCCGATGTCGATACCGCTGGAACGGCGGCAAGTCCGGTCTCCCCATCATCCCGCCGGGCCGCAGCCGGCCAGAACGGTGCCGTCCCCATCGACCTTCACGAACTGCAGCAGGCGCTGGAAGCCATGCGCGCCGGCGACTTCTCGGTCCGCCTGCCGACCGGACGGGCCGGCGCGGAGGGTCGCATCGCCGTGCTGTTCAACGAGATCGTCGGCGCCAACCAGGTCATGGCCCACCAGCTCGAGCGCATCGGCAAGTCGGTCGGCGAGCAGGGCCGCACCCGCCAGCGCGTGAAGTTCGCCCTGTCGACGGCGGCATGGGGCGAGATGGAATCCTCGGTCAACGGCCTGATCGACGACCTGGTGTGGCCGACCACCGAGGTCACGCGCGTGATCGGCGCGGTGGCGCAGGGCGACCTGCTGCAGACCGTGCGGCTCGACGTCGACGGCCGCCCGCTCAAGGGCGAGTTCCTGCGGGCCGCGACCATCGTCAACACCATGATCAAGCAGCTCTCGGTGTTCACCTCCGAGGTGACGCGCGTGGCGCGCGAGGTCGGCACCGAGGGCAAGCTCGGCGGCCAGGCCAAGGTGAGCGAGGTGACCGGCGTGTGGCGCGAGCTGACCGAGAGCGTCAACTCGATGGCCAACAACCTCACGGCCCAGGTCCGCAACATCTCGGACGTGACCATCGCGGTGGCCAATGGCGACCTGTCGCGCAAGATCACCGTCGACCCACGCGGCGAGATCCTGCAGCTCAAGGAAGCCATCAACACCATGGTGGACCAGTTGCGCTCCTTCGCCTCGGAAGTAACTCGCGTGGCGCGCGAGGTCGGCACCGAGGGCAAGCTCGGCGGTCAGGCGATCGTGCACGGCGTGGCCGGCACCTGGAAGGATCTGACCGATTCGGTCAACGCCATGTGCGGCAGCCTCACCGCCCAGGTCCGCAACATCGCCGACGTGACCACAGCCGTGGCGCGCGGCGACCTTTCCAAGAAGATCACCGGCGACGTGCGCGGCGAGATCCTGCAGCTCAAGGACACCATCAACACCATGGTGGACCAGCTGAACGGCTTCGCCGGTGAGGTCACCCGCGTGGCGCGCGAAGTGGGCACCGAAGGCAAGCTCGGCGGCCAGGCGCAAGTGCCCGGAGTCGCCGGCACCTGGAAGGACCTGACCGACAACGTCAACTCGATGGCGACCAACCTCACGGCGCAGGTGCGAAACATCGCCGAGGTGACGACGGCGGTGGCGGGCGGCGACCTGTCGAAGAAGATCACCGTCGACGTGCGCGGCGAGATCCTGCAGCTGAAGGAAACCATCAATACGATGGTGGACCAGCTGAACGGCTTCGCCGGCGAGGTGACCCGTGTGGCCCGCGAGGTAGGCACCGAAGGCAAGCTTGGCGGCCAGGCCCAGGTGCCGGGCGTCGCCGGCACCTGGAAGGACCTCACCGACAACGTCAACCTGCTGGCCGCCAATCTGACCACCCAGGTGCGCAACATCGCCGACGTCACCATCGCGGTGGCGGGCGGCGACCTTTCCAAGAAGATCACCGTCGACGCCTCGGGCGAGATCCTGCGCCTGAAGGAAACCATCAACACCATGGTGGATCAGCTCAACAGCTTTGCTGGAGAGGTCACCCGCGTGGCGCGCGAGGTCGGCACCGAGGGCAAGCTCGGCGGCCAGGCGCAGGTGCCGGGCGTCGCCGGCACCTGGAAGGACCTGACCGACAACGTCAACTTCATGGCCACCAACCTGACGGGCCAGGTGCGTAACATCGCCGAGGTGACGACCGCGGGCGCCAACGGCGACCTTTCCAAGAAGATCACCGTCGACGTGCGCGGCGAGATCCTGCAGCTCAAGGACACCATCAATACCATGGTGGACCAGCTGAACGGCTTCGCCGGTGAGGTGACCCGCGTGGCCCGCGAGGTCGGCACCGAGGGCCGGCTGGGCGGCCAGGCGCAGGTGCCGGGCGTCGCGGGCGTGTGGAAGGACCTGACCGACAACGTCAACCTGCTGGCCGCGAACCTGACCACGCAGGTGCGCAACATCGCCGACGTGACGACGGCGGTCGCGACGGGCGACCTTTCCAAGAAGATGTCCGTCGACGTGCGCGGCGAGATCCTGCAGCTGAAAGAAACGATCAACACCATGGTCGATCAGCTGAGATCCTTCGCCGGCGAAGTGACACGCGTCGCCCGCGAGGTCGGCACCGAGGGCCGGCTGGGCGGCCAGGCGCAAGTGCCCGGCGTCGCCGGCACCTGGAAGGACCTCACCGACAACGTCAACCTCATGGCAGCGAACCTCACCACCCAGGTGCGTAACATCGCCGACGTGACGACGGCGGTCGCGACGGGCGACCTTTCCAAGAAGATCACCGTCGACGTGCGCGGCGAGATCCTGCAGCTGAAGGAGACCATCAACGTGATGGTCGATCAGCTGAACGGCTTCGCCGGCGAAGTGACCCGCATGGCACGCGAGGTCGGCACCGAAGGCAAGCTCGGCGGCCAGGCCCAGGTGCCGGGCGTCGCCGGCACCTGGAAGGACCTGACCGACAACGTCAACATGCTGGCGACCAACCTCACCACCCAGGTGCGCGCCATCGCCGACGTGACCACCGCGGTAACCAAGGGCGACCTGACGCGGTCGATCCAGGTCGATGCGCTCGGCGAAATGGCCGAGCTCAAGGACAAGATCAACACCATGATCGACAACCTCCGTCTCACGACGGAGCGCAACACCGAGCAGGACTGGCTGAAGACCAACCTCGCCAAGTTCACCAACATGCTGCAGGGCCAGCGCGACCTCGGCACGGTCGGCCGGCTGCTGCTGAGCGAGCTGACGCCGCTGGTGGGCGCGCATCAGGCGGTGATCTACCAGACCGAGACCGACGAGCACGGCGAGAGCGCGTTGCGCCTGCTGTCGGTCTACGCCGATTCGCGCTCGGGCCATCCCGAGACCATCCGCATCGGCCAGGGCCTGGTCGGCCAGTGCGCGGCCGACAGCCGCCAGATCCTGATCTCCGACCTGCCTCGGACAGCCTATCCGATCGGCTCGGGCCTGTTCGAGGCTGCGCCCAAGAGCATCATCGTGCTGCCCGTGCTGTTCGAAGGCCAGGTGAAGGCGGTGATCGAGCTCGCCTCGCTCAGCGACTTCACCGAGCTGCAGATCGCCTTTCTCGAGCAGCTCACCGCCTCGATCGGCATTGTGCTGAACTCGATCGAAGCCACCATGCAGACCGAGAACCTGCTCGAACAGTCGCAGAAGCTCGCCGGCGAGCTTCAGACCCAGCAGGCCGAGCTGCAGCAGACCAACGAGCAGCTCGAGCAGAAGGCGGCCCAGCTCGCCGAGCGCAACTTCGAGGTCGAGCGCAAGAACCAGGAGATCGAGCAGGCCCGCCGCGCCGTCGAGGAGAAGGCGTCGGAGCTGGCGCTGACTTCGCGCTACAAGTCGGAGTTCCTGGCCAACATGAGCCACGAGCTGCGCACGCCGCTCAACTCGATCCTGATCCTGGGCCAGCAGCTCGCCGAGAATCCCGAGGGCAACCTCGCCCCCAAGCAGATCGAGTTCGCCCGCACCATTCACGGCGCCGGCACCGATCTTCTGAACCTGATCAGCGACATCCTCGATCTCTCCAAGATCGAATCCGGCACGGTCACCGTCGACGCCGAGGAGATCTTCTTCTCCAACGTGCTTGAGACCGTGGCGCGGCCGTTCCGCCACCAGGCCGAATCGCAGGGCCTGTCGTTCGAAGTGCAGATCGACCACCATCTCGGCCGCAGCATCGTCACCGATTCCAAGCGCCTGCAGCAGATCCTGAAGAACCTGCTGTCCAACGCGCTGAAATTCACCGCCCAGGGCAGCGTGCGGCTGCGAGTCGTGCCGGCCCAGACCGGCTGGCGCTCGGACAACGTCACGCTCAACCAGGCGAGCGCCGTGGTGGCTTTCGAGGTCACCGACACCGGTGTCGGCATCGCGGTGGAGAAGCAGAAGATAGTGTTCGAGGCCTTCCAGCAGGCCGATGCCAGCACCAGCCGCAAATACGGCGGCACGGGGCTGGGCCTCGCCATCAGCCGCGAGCTCGCGACCTTGCTCGGCGGCGAACTGACGCTGCGCAGCACGCCCGGCCTCGGCAGCACCTTCACGCTCTTCCTGCCGACCATGTACACCGGGCCGCGCACGGCGCTGCGCCAGCCCTTGCCGGGCATCCTGCCGCTGCCGCAGGCCGCCCTGCCCGACCATCTTGCCGACCAGTTCCCCGACGACCGCCACACCATCCAGCCGGGCGACCGCACCCTGCTGATCGTCGAGGACGATCCCAACTACGCCGGCATCCTGGTCGATGCCGCGCATGCCGCCAACCTGAAGGCCGTTGTCACCGCACGCGGCGCCGAGGCGCTCGATCTGGCGCTGCAATACAAGCCCGTGGCCATGTCGCTCGACATCTTCCTGCCCGACATGCTGGGCTGGAACGTGCTGAGCCAGTTCAAGCGCACGCTCGAGACGCGCCACATCCCGGTGCAAATCCTGAGCATGGACGAGGACCGGCAGCAGGGCTTGGCGCGCGGCGCCTTCTCCTATCTCAACAAGCCGACCACCAGCGAAGGCTTGAACGCGGCGCTGGCCCGCATCAACGACTATGTGCGCCCGCGCAAGAAGAAGCTTCTGATCGCCGAGGACAACGAGGCCGAGCGGTTCGGGGTCAGCGAGCTCCTGGCGCACCCCGACATCGAGATCATCACCGTCGATTCCGGCCGCGGCGCGCTCGACAAGCTGCGCTCGGAGCGTTTCGACTGCATGGTGCTCGACCTGCGCCTGCCCGACCTGTCGGGCTTCGATGTGCTGGAGGAAATGCAGCGCGACCGGGTCCTGGCCGACCTCCCTGTGGTGGTGTTCACCGGACGCGACCTGTCGCCCGACGAGGACGCCAAGCTGCACACCATGGCGCGCTCGATCGTGGTCAAGGGGGCCGCCTCGCCCGAGCGGCTGTTCGACGAGACCGCCCTCTTCCTGCATCAGGTCGCCGGCGACCTGCCCGAGGACAAGCGAAAGATGCTGGAGCGCCTGCACAGCTCCGACGAGATGCTGGCCGGCCGCACCGTCCTGGTGGTCGACGACGACACGCGCAACATCTTCGCACTGTCGAGCGCACTTGAGCGGCGCGGCATGCGGGTGCTGACGGCGACGACCGGCCGCGAGGCCGTCTCCATCCTCGAGCGCTCACCCGAGGTCGCGATCGTGCTGATGGACATCATGATGCCCGAGATGGACGGCTACGAGACCATCGCCCTGATCCGCGGCAATCCCGACCTGCGGCGGCTGCCGATCGTCGCTCTGACCGCCAAGGCGATGAAGGGCGACCGCGAGAAGTGCCTTGAGGCCGGCGCTTCCGATTATCTTGCCAAGCCGGTCAACACCGAGCAGCTATTCTCGGCGTTGCGGCTCTGGCTGCATCGCTGACATGGCCGACGGATTGCGACCGATGCTCAAGGACGTGGACAAGGTCAACATCCTGCTGATCGACGATCAGCCGGCGAAGCTTTTGAGCTATGAGGTGATCCTGGCGGAGCTGGGCGAGAACCTGATCAAGGCGACCTCGCCGCAGGAGGCGCTGGGCCTGCTGCTCAAGACCGACAATGTCGCTGTCGTGCTGATCGACGTGGTGATGCCGGGCATCGACGGTTTCCAGCTCGCCGCCATGATCCGCGAACACCCGCGCTTCTCCGACCTCGCCATCATCTTCGTGTCCGCCGTGCAGATCGGCGAGACCGACCACCTGCGCGGCTACGAGATCGGCGCCGTCGACTACGTCTCGGTGCCGGTGGTGCCCAAGGTGCTGCGCGCAAAGGTGCGGGTGTTCGTCGACCTCTACCGCAAGACCCGCCAGCTCGAGACGCTGAACGCCGAGCTCGAGGAGCGGGTGGCCGCGCGCACCGCCGAGCTCGAGGCCTCCAACGAGCGCCTGCGCCAGAGCGAGGAGCGCCGCTCGATCGCGCTGTCGGCCGGCGATATGGGCTCATGGGAGGTCGATGTCGCGACTGGCCATATCGAATGGGATGAAGGGCCGTATCGCATCTTCGGCGTCGATCCCGTCACGTTTCAACCGACCGTCGAGCGCATCGAGGCGATGATGCATCCCGAGGACCGCGACAGGAGCTCGGTTGCCGACCTCGTCGCCCAGGGCGGATCGCGTTTCCAGGTCGAGTTCCGAATCATCCGGCCGAGCGGCGAGGTGCGCTGGTGCTACGGCGCCGGCATCATCTCGCGCGACCTTGCCGGCAAGCCCGTGCGCATGAACGGCGTCACCGTCGACATAACCGACCGCAAGCGCGCCGAGGAGCGCCAGGTGCTGCTGGCGCGCGAGGTCGACCATCGCGCCAAGAACACGCTGGCGGTCGTGCTGTCGGTGCTGCGATTGACGCGCGCGCCGACCACCCGGGAATTCGTCACCGCCGTCGAGGGCCGCGTTCATGCGCTGGCCGCCACTCACAACCTCCTGTCCTCGACACGCTGGGAGGGCGCCGACCTGTGCAAGATCGTCGAGGAGGAGATGGCGCCCTACCACGCGGCGCATCGCCAGCGCGTGATCACCGCCGGGCCGGCCGTGGTGCTGCTGCCGGCGACCGCCCAGGCCATGGCGCTGGCGCTGCACGAGCTTGCCACCAACGCCGCCAAGTACGGCGCGCTGTCGACCGATACCGGCACCTTGGCCGTGAGCTGGAAGACCAGCGACGACGCCCTGATGCTCGATTGGGTCGAGACCGGCGGTCCGCCGACCGCCGAGCCGGCGCGGCTTGGCTTCGGCCTCACCATCGTGCGCTCCAGCATCGAGGCGCAGTTCCGCGGCGGCGTCAGCTACGACTGGCGTCCCGAGGGCCTGCGCTGCCGGCTTTCCATTCCGGCCGCCCAGATCGCCTCCGTGCCTCGGCTCGCGGAAACGCCGGCCGAAGCGCCGGCCGACAATCGGGCGCGCCGCAGCCTCGCTGGCATGCGCCTCTTGGTGGTCGAGGACGAGCTTCTGGTCAGCATGCTGCTGCAGGACATCCTGACCGATCTCGGCGCGGAGGTGGCCGGTCCCTACGGGCGGCTGGCCGACGGCCTCGCCGCCGCCAAGGTGGAGCGCTTCGACGGCGCCATCCTCGATCTCAATCTCGCCGGCCAGCAGGCCGAGCCGCTGGCCGATCTCCTGCTGGCGCTCGGCGTGCCGTTCGTGTTCATCACCGGCTATCAGCGCGACAGCATCGACCGGCGCTATGCCAACGTGCCGGTGCTGCCCAAGCCGATCGACGCCGCCGCCCTGGAAAGCGTGCTGCTCACTCTGCTGGGCGGCGAATCCCTGCTGCGGGCCGCGGAAGGCAATTAATAGTCATCACAACGTCAGGTGTGAGCTGTGCGACGTGAGCCTTTGAGATCCGGCAACGCGATGAGGATCACGACGAAGTGTCGGAGTGAAAGCACTGCTGGCACTCGGGCCGAGCGGCACAACGAATGGTGGGATCGCCGGCTCGACCCGCCAGAGCGTCTCCCACCAAAGTTATTGACTGAATTGCACTTAAGTTATAAAATGCCTCGTTACGCTGCTTCCCGGCGTTCCTGCTCTTTGCATCGTTGATCCGAGACCCCCGAAGGCTGCTGCAGACGCCGCACGCGGCCCGCCCGGTCGCTTGCCTCCGGACCGACCGGCTCCGCGATTGGGGGCGAGGCCGGTAGCGAAACATGCGTAGCTATCCGAACTCGGAAGGCGGCCCACCAATAGTGGGTGCAGTCCGTGAACTCTACTACGGAAGTACTACCGGAAAGGGCGGAAAGGGCGCAAACCCTCGAGTTGACTCTCCCTCCTGGCCATCCCGGAGGGCGCTGGGCTCAGACTTCGGAAACCGGTGAGCAGTCGACTGCAGTGCATGCACCGACGTTGCGCTTCAGTGGGCGGCGCCTGACCTCCCCGCCTCCTCGCGGATCTGAAGCATGATGTCGCGCCGCAGCGCATTGAAGGTGGGATCGGTCAGGAGATCGATGTTGCGCGGCCGCGGCAGGTCGACGGGATTGCGTGAGCGGATGCGCCCGGGGCGCGCGCTCATGACGTAGACGGTGTCGGCGAGCAGGATCGCCTCGTCGATGTCGTGGGTGATGAAGATCACCGTGCGCTTCATCGTCTCCCAGACGTGCAGCAGCAGTTCCTGCATCTGCAGGCGGGTCTGCGCGTCGAGCGCACCGAACGGCTCGTCCATGAGGAAGAGCTTGGGCTGCATCAGGAGGCAGCGCGCGATGCCGACGCGCTGCTTCATACCACCCGAGAGCTGGTCGGGATAATGGCCCTCGAAGCCGGTCAGGCCGACGAGGTCGATGTAGCGCTGGGCTTCCTTCTGGTAGCTGTCGCGTTTCTGGCGCTGGATGCGCGGCCCGAAGGTGACGTTGTCGCGCACCGTGAGCCAGGGAAACAGCGCCGATTCCTGGAACACCACCGCCCGGTCGGGACCGGGCGATCGGGGCGGGCCGCCGTCGATGCTGAGCCGGCCCGCGGTTGGCTGCTCGAAGCCCGCCACGATGTTGAGCAAGGTCGACTTGCCGCAACCCGACGGGCCCAGCAGGGCGACGAATTCGCCGTCGCCGATCACGAGGTCGACGCCGGTCAGCGCCGTCACCGGATGGCGGCCGGGATAGACCTTCTCGATGCCGTGCATCTCCACGGCCTTGGGGTTGGTGCTCATGCGCGGGACAGCGTGCGCCAGTGCAGCACGCGCGCCTGGACTAGAAGCATCAGCCGGTCCGAGAGGAAACCGGCCAGCCCGATCGACACCATGTCGGCCAGCACGACGTCCATGCGGCCGACGTAATAGGCGTCCCACAGCACGTAGCCCAGACCCGACTTCACGGCGACGATCTCGGCCACGATGACGGCGGTCCAGGCGACGCCGAGGCCGAGCCGCATGCCGGTGAAGATGGCGGGCAACGCGTTGGGAAAGACGACGCGCAGCACGAGGTCGCGCTCGGAGGCGCCCATCATCTGCGCGGCGCGGATCAGGTTGCGGCCGACGTCGCGCGCGCCATGCGTGGCGTTGATCAGGATGGGATAGAAGGCGCCGAGCGCGATCAGGAAGATCGCGCCGGTGTCGCGGATGCCGAACAGGGCGATCGAGAACGGCAGCCAGGCGGTGATCGGGATCGGCCGCAGGCCCTGGATCAACGGATCGATGCTGCGTGCGGCGAGCGCGCTCCAGCCAATCCAGATGCCGAGCGGCACGCCCACCACGCAGGCCCAGAAGAAACCCTGCGCCACGCGGCGCGTCGAGAACCACACCGTGTCGAACCAGGTGCCCGAATAGGGATTGAGGCCGAAGCCGCCGCTGCCGAACGCCCACACCTTCCAGGTCTCGAGCACCGTCGAGGGCGCCGGCAGGATTCCGGGCGGCAGGAGCTCCGCGCGGCTCGCCCACTCCCACGACGCCAGCACGACGATCGGCAGCACCAGGGCCTGCGCCACGAGGCGCAGCCTGGCGGCCATGCTTTCGCGCCTCACGCCTTGGCCATCTCGGCGGCGATCGAGCGGTCGAAATAGGCGCCGAGCTCGCCGCTCACGTCCTTGGTGAGCACGCCGAGCTTGTTGAAGGTCGCGGCCTGGCGCTGCATCTGGTCCAGGGTCAGGAACTGGCCGAGCGTCGTCACCTTGGCGACGTTCTCGGCGATCGATTCGGGCAGGCCGGTATAGGCGGCGATGGTCCTGGCGAACTCGGCCTTGGAGGCGTTCAGCCGGTCCTGGATCGCGAGATAGGCCCATACCAGGCGCTTCACGGCCTCGCGGTTCTTGCCCAGGTAGTCGCGATTGACGCCGACCAGCCCGAGCTCGTCGCCGACGGCCTTCGACCTGGAGTAGTCGAGCGCCTCGATGCGCACGCCCAGCCCCTGCTGCTCGGCCTGCGATTCGTAGGGCTCCCAGCCGATGAAGACGTCGATGTCGCCGCGCTGCATGGCCTGCAGGAAAGAGGTGCCTGCACCCTGGATGTTGATGATGTTGAGCTTGTTGTATGCCACGCTGGCCTCGGTCAGCGTGGCGGCGAACTGGAACCACACCGCCGAGCCCGGCGCGATGCCGACCTTGGGGCCGATGAGGTCCTCCCACTTGGCGAGCGCAAGCCCCTTCTTCGCGATCGGGTTCTTGGTCGACTTGCCGACGCCCATCAGCGCGCCGATGGTCTTGATGCCCTGCGACAGGGCGATCGGCACGTCGGCCGGGCCGATCGAGCCCGCATCGATCGAGCCCGAGGCGAGCGCGGTGCGCGTGTCGGCATAGCGCGCGAATTTCACCAGCTCGATGTTGACGCCGAGCGGTTTCGCCTCCTCGACGATGTGATGGAAGGGACAGACATGCGGCACGTTGTTGGCGCCGAGCGTCAACTTCACCGGCGGATCGAGCGGCGCCGGCTTGGGCGAGAGCGCGTGCGCCCGTCCCGCCAGCAAGGATGACGACGCCAGCGTTCCGGCAGCCACGGCAAGCGCATGGCGGCGACGAAGCATTTTCATGGGCCCCTCCCAAGGCGCGCAGCCGGAGTCAGTGTAGAGTGCTGCGGTCGCGCCGCAATATCCGTGCCGCGTATCGAGGGAGTAAGAAGACGTGCCGATTGTGCTCAGCGAAAACTTCCGCGCCCTGTTCTACGCACCCTTCTATGCCGCCCATGCGACGGGTGCATTCCGCGACGCGGGCGTGGAAGTCACATTGCGGCCCTCGCCCGATCCCACCGCCGCCGCGCGCGCCCTGCGCTCGGGGGAGGTCGACGTGATGTGGGGCGGCCCGCTGCGCGTGATGATCGTGCACGACAGCGAGCCGGGCGCCGATCTCGTCTGCTTCGCCGACGTGGTGGCGCGCGATCCCTTCTTCGTGATCGGCGCCAGGCCGCGGCCCGATTTCGGCCTGGCCGATCTCGCCAAGGTCAAGTTCGCCACGGTGTCCGAGGTGCCGACGCCGTGGATCTGCCTCGCCGACGACCTGCGTCGCGCCGGCGTCGACCTCGACCGTCTCGACCGAATCTCGGGGCCATCGATGGCCGAGAATGCCGCCGCCATCCGCGCCGGCAGGCTCGAGGCGGCGCAGCTCTTCCAGCCCTATGCCGAGGAGCTTCTGGCCTCGGGCGCGGGCCATCTCTGGTACGCCGCCGCCGCGCGCGGGCTCACCGCCTACACCACGCTGGTGACGCGCCGCGCTACGCTCGAGCGGCGCGCCGACGATCTCCTGAGGATGACGCAGGGCATGCACCGCACGCTGGGCTGGTTCGCCGCCACACCGGCCGTCGAGATCGCGCGCACGCTGAAAAGCTATTTCCCCGACGTCGGCGAAGCGATCTTCGCCGCCGCCATCGAGCGCTATCGCAAGCTCGGCCTGTGGGGGCCCGATCCGGTGATCCGCCGCGAAGGTTACGACCGCCTGCACGCCGCCATGCGCGCCGCGGGTGCGCTCAAGCGCGACATCCCCTACGAGCTCTGCGTCGACACGAGCTTGGCCGAACGCGCCAAGAGCATCACCGCTTGATCGTCACGCAGCCGGGATCGATCGCCTCGTTGGCGATCGCCACGAAGCGCTCCAGCGGGCAAGCCTTCTCGACGGCGTCGCTGGCGCAGGCCGGCAGCTCGACCGCGACCATGCCGGGCGGACGCTCGAAGTCGAGAACGACCGCCTTGCGCATCTGCTCCAGCGTCTGCGCGTAATAGGCGAGCCGCACGTAGCGCTGCCCGGTGCGCGGCGCGCGCAACAGTTCGAAGGCGAGCGCGCCGCCCGGCGTCGGGTCGTTGGCCTGGAAGCCCGGGATGTGCCAGCCGACATTGAGCAGGCGCGACACGTTGGCGAGGTTGGTGTCATGGCCGACCAGGAGCCCGAGCCGCACCGGCTCGGCGAGCGACTGGATGCCCGGGAAGTTGTGACCGTTCTGCAGCGTGGCGACGATCTGCGCCAGCAGATTGGAACCGTGCTGTCGGGCGATCGGCAGCGTCTTCTGCGTCAGGTCGAACTCGAGCCGGCGGATCTTGAGCAGGTTCTCGAGCTCGGCATCACCCGACAGACGGCCCCACGCGACCTCAGACGCCGGCAGGTCCTGCGCACTTTCCATCAGGAAGATCTCGGCGGCCGACGAGCCGATGCCGACCGGTCCTAGAATGCGCACTCCGCCGTCCGATCCGGCCTCGGCCGCCGGCGGCTCCGACGACAGGCC
>JAEZHS010000105.1 GCA_023436825.1 Pseudomonadota bacterium
CCAAGATGGTCGCCACCATCGCCGTCGCTCACAAACTGCTCCTCATCCTCAACGCCATCCTGCGGGACAAAAAGCCATGGCAAACCGCTTGACCCATGACACAGTCGCTGAGGAGCGGTCCGCAGGACCGCGTCTCGAAGGGTGGGTACGAGCACCGCGTTCGTTGCCCATCCTTCGAGACGCGTCGCTGCGCGACGCTCCTCAGGGTGGGGCGGTTCTGTGGCTATTCCTCACCCTCCTGCAGCCGCTTGATGTCGACGATCCGCAATTGCCGGCGGCGGACCTCGACGATGCCGTCGGCCTCGAGGCGATTGAACTCGCGGGTTACGGCTTCGCGGTGCGAGCCGATGCGGGCGGCGATCTCGTAATGCGTGGGCGCGGGCCTGATCACGATGCCGTTGCGGAACTCCTCGCCGTCCTTGGACAGCCGCAGCAGCTCGCGGCGCACCCGCTCGCGCACGGCAAGCGCGCTTACCTCGAACACGCGCTCCGACATCGAGCGGATCTTCACGACCAGAAGCTCGATCAGGCGGACGGCGATCTTGCCGTTGCCCTTGAGCATCTGCAGGAACCTCTCGCGGGTCATGCGGGCGACACGGCAGTCGGTCATGGCGACGACCGAAGAGGCGCGGGGCAGGCCGTCCACGGCGGAGAACTCGCCGAAGATCTCGCCGGCCTCGATCTCGTTGAAGATCACCTCGCGTCCCGCCGACGTGTAGCTGGTCGAACGGACGGTGCCGGACAGGATGAAGAAGACGTCTGTCGTCGGTTCCTGCTCACCCAGAATCTGAGCTTGTTTTTCGAACGTCCGGATGGCGCACGATGCCGTGATCGCGGATAGTTCGGCGTCCGACAGGTCGTCGAAGAGGGAGATGCTGCGCAGCGGGGTATCGTCGCTCATGTGCGCTGCAGCATGACATGGCGGCCGGCCGGTTCAACTGCTTGTAGGCAAGTCAATTTCGCTGATTGCCTGACGCAATGTGAGAAATACCACAGAGCACGACAACCGCTCGGGCAGAATCATGGCCATGTGTGTAACGAGCAGTGGGGGGATCGACGTGACGCCTGTCTCCAAGGAGGAGCGTGTCGATCCCATCTTGGAAAATTACCTGCTGGCGCTCGCCGGAGTCGATCAATGCTCGCAGAGCGCGCCCGAGGTCGTCAGGAGCCGGCTGGCCGTGAACCTCGAAAGGGCCGAACGGGCCTACTCGGATGCTGCGGCCGACGGCCTGGACGACGTGTCGGTCGACATGGAAGCCGAGCTGGGCGCGTTGGCGCGGGTCAACGAGCGGTCGCGGCGCAGGCTCCATCGCGGTGCATCGATCACCGAGCTGCTGGTCGAGCTGGAGCAGGGCACGGAGCAGGCGAACCGGATCGTAAGGGCGGCGATTTCTCGCCATTAGAGGAGATGAACATCATCACCTTGCACCCTTTTCCCGCGGATCAGCCTGGCGAGAAGACGATGCAGGCCGGGCTGCCGACCTTGACCCGGATGCCGGTCGGCGCCAGCCGGCCATCGCGGCCGACCCTGTAGCCCACGATCGAGCGGCTGTCCTGGTTGGCGACATAGAGGAACCGCTGATCGGGATCGAAGGCGAAGAAGCGCGGCGTACGCCCACGCGTCGGCACCCATTGCCGCGGCGCGAGAGTGCCCTTGGCGCGATCGATGCCGAACACGCCGATGCTGTCATGGCCGCGATTGGAGACGTAGACGTTGCGACCGGCGCGATCGACCCAGATCTCGGCACCCGTGCTGTAGCCGGTGAACTCCGATGGCGTGGCCGGGATCGTCTGCAGCGGCACGAGTGCGCCTGTCCGCCGGTCCTGGCGGTAGGTGGTGAGGGTCGAATCGAGCTCGTTGATGACGTAGGCCAACGCCTTGGTGGGATGGAAATCGATGTGGCGCGGCGCGGCGCCCGGACGCGCCGTTACGCGCGCAGCCTCGACCAGGATCTTGCGCCTCGTGTCCAAACGGTAGGCGACGACGGCGTCGGAGCCCTTGCACGGCACGTAGAAGAAGCGGCCTTGGGTGTCGAGCGGGATGTGGTGAACGCACATGGTGCGCTGCTGGATGCGGTGGGGGCCGAGCGTGCCCGTCACCATGGTGAGCGTGCGGTACGGCAGCAGGCTGCCGTCGTCGGCGAGCGGGAAGACGGCGAGCGAATCGGTGCCGTAGTTGCACACGGCGAGGAAGCGACCGGTCGCGTCGAAGGCGAGATGGACGGGGTTGTAGCCGCCGGTCGGCTGGCGATTGAGCGGCGCGAGCCGCCCGGTGTCGGGCTCGATCGTGAAGGAATTGATTTCGCTGCGATCGCCATGGACCGAATAGAGGCGTGTTCCGGCGGCGTTGATGGCGAGGAACGACGGATTCTCCAGGCCGCCCAGGTGGTGCTGGTGCGTGAAGGCGCCGGTGCGACGGTCGACCCGATAGACGTTGATGCCGTTTCCCTCGCCGTGCCGCTCGGGCGTTGTGTAGCTGCCGACGTAAGCGAGCAGGGGGCGGGCGCGGGTTGGTTTTCTCATCGGGACCAGTCGTCTGTGTTGAGTGGGGTTGCAGTGTCGCCTCGACCGGCGGTCGGGGCAATCCGTGCAAACAGCGGAGGGTGACATGGCTGACAACAAGAACGTCTACGAGATCGGCCTTGCCATGGCGGGCGCGATCTCGGCCGGCGCGTACTCCGCCGGCGTCGTCGATTTCCTGTTCCAGGCGTTGCACGAATGGGAGCTCGCCAAGCGCGACAAGCCCGATACGGTGCCCAATCATTCAGTCTGCATCCGGGCGGCGGCTGGCGCTTCGGCCGGTTCCATCACGGCGGCGCTGGCGGCGGTTGCGGTAGCAGGCGGCTTGCGACCGGAGAAGGCGGCGGCCGAGGCCGGCGGGCAGCCGTACAAGTGCGTGCTGCCGGCGCTCTACAAGGCTTGGGTGACCTTGCCCGACATGGCGTCACCGGTGACTGATCCCAACGACCTGCTGGCGAACAATGACCTGGGGGAAGAGGCGCCGCCGCAATCGATCCTCAATGCGGGGATCCTCACGACGCTCACGGGGGAGGCGCTCGGCCTGCCGGATCCGCCCGTGGGCAGCGAGCCTCCTCCGGCCTTCGGCGGCGCTCCGCTGCCGTATCTGGCCGAGCGCCTGCACATCTATCTCACGCTCTCGAACATGCGCGGTGTGCCCTATTTCGTCGGCTTCGAAGGCGGTGGGGAGGTTCGGGGCCATCATATGATGTGCCACGGCGATCGTGCGCACTACATCCTCGAGGGCATCGGCACTCACGACAGTGAAAACAAGTGGTTGAGCAGCGATACCGGGGTATCCCTCAAGATCACGACCGCGCCGCGCGCCGGCAAGCCGAGCAGCGAGGAGTGGGTGACTTACGGTCAGACGGCGCTGGCGTCAGCGGCGTTCCCGGTGGGGCTCGCCGCGCGCTCCATCGAGACCGACATCGGCCAATATGAAACGCGCAGGTGGCCGAGCCTTTCGGAGGCGGCCAAGAGCTATCCGCCGTGCTGGCCCGACAAGATAAGGGCGCATGGGAAATTCACGTTCATGAGCCTCGACGGCGGCCTGATCGACAACGAACCTTTTGAGTATGCGCGTCGGGCGATCATGCGCGATGGCGAGGAGAACAAGACCGGCGAGAGCAACGTCAAGGGCGCGGTCGTGATGATCGATCCGTTTCCGGAGCCGCCGGTTTTCTCGCTCAAGGACGTCCGGGAAGCGTCGATCTTCGACGTGGTGCGCGCGCTTTTTCCCATGCTGAAGAACCAGGCGCGATTCAAACCGGATGCGCTGGCGACGGCGTTCGACAACAGCAACTACAGCCGATGGATGATCTCGCCGTCACGGACGGTCGCAGGCACTCGCGGCGAGAAGAACGAGCGTTACGCCATCGCGACGGGCGTGCTGGGCGGCTTCGGTGGCTTCCTCGACGAGTCGTTCCGCGCGCACGACTACCAGCTCGGCCGGCGCAACTGTCAGAAGTTCCTGCGCGACGTCTTTTCGGTCGGCGAGGGCCATCCGTTTGTCAGCGGCTGGCCGGCTGCCGTTGCCGAGAAATTCCGGACCTACGACGAGGAAACCAGGAAGTTCTATCATCCGGTGGTCCCGCTCGTCGGCACGGCGGCGCTCCCGGTGCCGGCGCCGCGCTGGCCCCGCATCGACCAGCCGCGGCTGGCGGAGATCGAGAAGCGCATCCGACTGCGCGCGAGCTACGTCGTGCCGCGCCTTCTCGCGAGCAGGAGGCGACACAAGCTCATGGGCCTGGCTGCCGACAAGGCCTGGAGCTGGTACGGCAAGAGCAAGCTCCTCAAATTCGTGCATCGTGCGATCGAGTCCGACCTGATCCGTCGCGACCAGCTCGACTCCGACAAGTCGTACAGCGTCGAAGCACGCGAGGTGCTGGCCGAGCTGAATGCACCGAGGTTCGACTATCGAACTGCCGAAGGCCTCGACGAGGCCCTCTATCTCAACAGGACGCAGGTCGAGAACGCCCTGCTGGAGCTCGGGCGCATCCCGAACCTCCTGTGGTCCGGGGAAGTGAATGGTCGGAAGTGCTGGGCGCTGAAGGTCCGCTGCCCGGGCTGGTGGGAGCGCAACGATCCGTTCAGGGGCGAGCCCGTCATCGGATGAGATTCCGTGGCCCGCTCCCCGCAACGACGACGCCCAGCCCGGGCTTGCGGTCGGTGAGCTCGATCGTGAGGCCGTGCAGGCCGGCAATCGCCTTGACGAGCGCGAGGCCGAGGCCGCTGCCCGCGGTCGAACGGCTGTGGTCGAGGCGGTAGAAGCGGTCGAACACCCTGCCGCGCTCCGCTTCGGGGATGCCCGGGCCATTGTCCGCAACCTCGATCTCGAAGCCTCGGTCGGCGTGACGCAGCGCCAACGCAACGGTCGAGCCGTTCGGCGTGTGGCGCAGGGCATTCTCGACCAGGTTGGAGATCATCTGCGCCAGGAGCTGGCGATCACCGATGAAGGCGATGCCATCGTCGATCTTGATGTCGAGCGTGTGGCCGGAATCCTCGGCGGCGGGCTGGTAGGCCTCGCCGATGCTGCGGGCGAGGGCGGAAAGATCGAGCTCGGCGAAGGCGCGCCGCTGGGCGCCGGCTTCGACCTGGGCGATGCGCAGCAGGGCGGAAAAGGTTTCCAGCAACTCGTCGGCTTCGGCGATCGCCGCTTCGGTCGCAGCATCGTAGTCCGCCGTGGTCTTGGCCCGCTCGCGCGCATCCTCCAGATGCTGGCGCAGCCGGCCGAGCGGCGTGCGCAGATCGTGGGCGATGTCGCTCGACACCTGGCGCAGGCCGTCCATGAGCTGCTGGATGCGTCCCAGCATGGCGTTGAGGCTGGTGATGAGCTGGTCGATCTCGTCGTGCGTGCCGCGCACGGGAATGCGCGCCGACAGGTCGCCCTCCATGATGGCGCGGCTGGTGCGCGTGATCGTGTCGATGCGGCGCAGGAACGAATTGGCGAGCACCGCGCCGCCGGCGATGGCGAGCAGCAGCGTGAGCCCGCCCGCCCAGGCGAAGGCGCGTACGATGGCATGCTGCATGTCGGCCAGGCGCGCGGCGTCCTGGGCGACCAGCAGGAACGAGCCGTCGGACAAGGTGAGGCCGAAACCGGTGAGCTTGGTCTGCTCGCCGTCTGTGTCCGGCGCCGGCGTATCGGGCTTGGGCACGAAGTCGACGACGCCGTTGACCGGCGGCATGCCGGGCAGGTTGCCGACGACGACGCGGCCGTTGGGCGCCTGCAGCAGATAGAAGATCGGCCCGCGGGTGCGGAAGTTCATGCGCCGCGCGATCTGCTGGGCGAGGCCGTTGAGGCCGGTTCGGCTGTGGACTTCGGCGAGCTGGTAGGCCTCCGAGCGCAGCACCGCCGCCATGTCGGTTTGCATCGCCGCCGTCGCCGTCACGTAGACGGTGGCGAACAGGGCGCCGGCGGAGGCGATGAACAGCGCGGCGTAGAACAGCGTCAGCCGGAAGCTCGCCGACCGCAGGATGCGGCCGAGCGTGCTACTCGGGCGCGCGGATGACATAGCCAGCCCCTCTGACGGTATGGAGGAGCGGCCGGCCGAAACCCTTGTCGATCTTGGAGCGCAGGCGACTGATATGGGTCTCGACGATGTTGGTCTTGGGATCGAAATGGAAGTCCCAGACCTTCTCCAGCAGCATGGTGCGCGTCACCACCTCGCCGGCGTGGCGCAGCAGGTATTCGAGGATCTTGAATTCCTGGGCCAGGAGCTCGATGCGCTTGCCGGCGCGCGTCACGGTGCGTGCCAGGAGATCCATCTCGAGATCGCCGACCGACAGCGACGTCGTCGCCACGATCGGCGGCCGGCGCGCCAGCGCGCCGACGCGCGCCAGCAGCTCGGCGAAGGCGAACGGTTTCACGAGATAGTCGTCGCCGCCGGCGTCAAGGCCGGCCACGCGATCGTCGATGCCGCCCATGGTGGTGAGGAACAGCACAGGCGTGCGCACATTCGACGTGCGCGCCGCCTTGACCAGCGACAGGCCGTCCATGCTGGGCAGCATGCGATCGACGATCATGACGTCGTACTTCTCGCCGGTGGCGAGGTAGAGCCCGTCGCGGCCGTTGTCGGTCTGGTCGACGACATGGCCGTGCTCGCGCAGGCCCTTGGCGATGTAGTCGGCGGTCTGCTTGTCGTCTTCGACGAGGAGGATCTTCACGGCAGGCTCGCTGGTGAGGGTGTCAAGGATCCCTTGCATTGCTCGGGATGAAAGTCCGTTGGAGCCAGCATCTGCCTGTAATTCCCCGCAAAAACAACGTTCCCCAACTATACAAACATTCAATTTAGCAGCCATCCGGTCGCCATGGGCCCACGCCCATATTCCTCCTGCGAAAAGCCCGGACCCTCAAGGAGGTAGCTTTAAGATGACCAAGACCAAGTCCCGCATTCTCACCGCGCTGGCGCTGACCACAGCGCTGACGGCGCCGGTGCTGATTGCTCCCATGTTCACGGCGCCTGCGGCCGTGGCTGCCGCGCCGACCGTGTCGGGCGTGCAGGACTTCTCCGATCTCGCCGCCAAGGTGACCCCGGCGGTGGTGAACGTTGCCGTGACCATGAAGGGCGGCGCTGGTGACGACGAGAGCGGCGAGAGCCGCATGTCGC
>JAEZHS010000744.1 GCA_023436825.1 Pseudomonadota bacterium
CATCCTGCGCGCTCATGATTCATGAGCGCGCAGGATGCGCGCGGTGCGGAAGACCATGAGAAGACGCGCCACGGCGCTCCCAGCAAACTACCGCGCCCATGAAGCCGCGCGCTCGAGCAGGCGGCGCGCGCGGATGACGACGGGCAGATCGATCATGCTGCCTTCGAAGGCCACGGCCCCTGCCCCGTCGGCCGCCGCGGCATCGAACGCCGCGATCAGCCGGCGGGCGCGGCCGAGCTCATCGTCCGAGGCGCCATACTCCTCGTTGATGATCGGCACGTGCGCCGGATGGATGCAGGAGGACGTGGTGAAGCCCAATGCCTTGCCGCGCTTCAGGCCGTCCCGATACGACTCGAGGTCATTGATATTGGCGAGCTGACCCATCGAGCCCATGGGCAGGATGCCGGCCGCTCGGCACGCGGCCAGGCCCTGCATGGCGAAGACGTACATGCTGTCGGCCGAGGGGATGGCGCCGAGCTCGGTCGCCATGTCCTCGCCGCCCACCGACATGCCGGCCATGCGCGGCTCGGCGGCGATGGCATAGAGATGCGGCAGCGCTGCCGGCGATTCGATCAGGACAAGGAAGCGCGTGTGGCCGATCGACATGCCGAGGGCCGCCTCGCGGTCGGTCACCAGCTCGGCCAGCAGGCGGACATGCTCGGGTCCCATGACCTTGGGCAGCATCAGGGCGGCGACACCCGGCATCACCGAGGCGGCGATGTCGGCAACCGCGAGGTCGAGCGGCCGGTTGATGCGGACCACGACGTCGGCGCCCTTCTGGGCGACACGCGGCACGGCAGCGGGCAGCGCGGCGCGGGCGTCCGCCTTGCGGGTCGGCAGGATGGAATCCTCGAGATCGAGGATGATGGCGTCGGCACCTCGCTCATGCGCCTTCGCCAGGAAGCGCTCCGAGAGCACCGGCACGAACAGGAGCGATCGCCACGAGGGCTGGACCCGGGTCATCTTGATGCTCTCTCCAATCAGCGTGTTGCGTCACGCTTGCGTTTCAGGCCCCACGCCGCCGCCACATCGGCTGCGACGCGCCTGGCCATCAATCGATAGCCCAGGCTTTCGCCCCAAGGCGAGCGGATAAGATGGAAGCCATCGGCATAGACGGTATCCCCGACGTCGACGAACAGGTCACCCAGGTCGAACACCGGCAGGCCAAGGTCGCGCTGGCGCAATACCCCGGCGACCATCCGCCGGTAGAGCCCGCCATACGACAGATCGCCGACCACGGCCTGTTCCTCGGCCGTCAGCGTCTTGCCATACGCCGGCACCGGCTGAAAAAAGTAGGCCGTCTTGATGTCGTAGTCGCGCGCCAGGGCCTCCATGGCGCGATTGTACTTCTGCAGGAGCTCGAGCTGGATGGCGAAGACGCGCTCGCCGTCGCCGGCAATATCGGCCGGCAGGGCGAAAAGGCTTTCGAGCGTCGTACGCTTGCCCGATTGCAAGCCGCTCCGGCCCTTGGCCAGCGCTTCCAGGGTGCGGAACAGCAGATAGGCGGCGTGCGACTGGCCAAGCACCGGATCGCTCGCCACGCCGCCAGCGAGACGACCGAATACCCAGCCGATGGCCGCATCGCCGAAATTGTCATCGGCGACCAGCGGATTGACCGCGAGGAAATTGTTGATCGGGTATTCCAGGCGCTCGCGCTCCCACGGCCGGAACAGGTAGTAGTCGTTGATGCCGCCCAACGTGATCACCGCGTCGAGCGCCTGGGCGTTCAGGGCGAACAGGATGAAGGGCTGCGGCTGCTTCCAGGCGCCGTCGCCGCCATTCAGTACCCAGAACGGCTGGCCGTTCGGGCTCTCGTACTCGTTGTTCAGCTCCTCTTCGAGGTAGCGCGGCGCAGGCCAGGGGTCGACCTGGGCGAGCTGGCCCGCGATCGAGCCGCCGGTGAGCAGGATGGTGTACCGGTCGGGCCGCTTCAGCAGCGGGTAGTCGTCGTTGAACAGGCCGACATTGTTGATGTTCTTCAGCCCGCACGGCCGGTTGGCGTGGTGAACGAAACCGACATAGGGATGGGGATAGAGCGTGTCGACATAGCGGCAGTCCGTGCCGCGCGTCAGGTCGCGCACATAGGTGTTCTGGGTGCGCTCGAACAACTCGGCAGCCGGCGTATAACGGCCGTCCTCGACCATCATCCAGAGGATCGCCAGACCCTCGATGGCCGCCACCGACAGGGCGATGCCGATGACGGTGGAAATCAAGCCGAAGAGGCGGCGCTTGGTCTTCTCTTTCATCTGCGCGCGTCTCGGACCGCCTGCCACACACGCCTGTGGTACCTCCGGCCAGTCTCGAGCAGGACCGCCGGAACCCACAAAAGCACCGTGTTACATAGCCTTTCGAGCTCTGGAAACTCAACGCTCACCTATGAATTTTTTGGCGGGGATCGCCCGAGTCACCGAACAGTGGAAGGATTCTTTCGCACCAGGTGACACATCGAAGGATGCCCGTGCGTCACAACTTATTCGTGTGGAGCCAATTCCTCGCGTACCGTGTAAAATGTTCCTGTCTATAACTAGGAGATACGCGATGAAGAGGTCCTTGTTCGTTGCGGGCGCCCTGGTGGCCATGCCTTGGATGGCTCAAGCACAGGAGTTTGCGCCGCTGCCTGGTTTCTATATCGGCGCCGGTGCCGGCGGCGTATGGTACCTGAGCAGCACGACGTCGATCGGCGGATCGTTCAGCAGCACGACCGGTTTCCTGGCAGACGTCGTCGCAGGCTACGACTTCGTCGGTCCGCGCGTCGAACTCGAAGTCGGCTTCGGCTTCATCCCCTTCACCGCCAATCTCGCCGGAACCGCCGCACAATCCAACTTCAGCGGCAGCGCCCACCAGCTGCACATCATGGGCAAGGCGCTCTACGATTTCATTCCAGCGTCCACCATCACGCCCTACATCGGCGCCGGCGCGGGCATCGCGTTCGTCGACGGAAACAGCTTCCTGCAAAATACGGTGTTCGCGTACGAGGGCATCCTCGGCGTGGGCTACAACATCGACAGCCAGTGGCGCGTCGCCCTCGAAGGCCGCTACGTCGGCACCACCAACGCCAACGTGGTCATCAACGGCGTCAACGTCGGGGTGAACAACTCAAACATCGTGGCGATGGTCTACGGGCAGTACAAGTTCGCGCCGCCGATGGCGGCTGCGCCCCCGCCGGCGCCGGCCCCCGCTGCGCCGCCCTCCTTCATGGTGTTCTTCGATTGGGACAGCTCGGTCCTGTCGCAGGCGTCGCTGAACGTCATCAACCAGGCCGCCGCCGCCTTCAAGAGCAAGGGCAGCGCCCGCATCCGCGCCACCGGCCACACCGACACGTCGGGCCCCGAGGCCTACAACATGGCGCTGTCGCTGCGCCGTGCGAATGCGGTCAAGGATGCCCTGGTGCGCAACGGCGTGCCGGCGCAGGCGATCACGGTGATCGGCCGTGGCGAGCAGGGCCTGCTGGTCCCGACCGCCGATGGCGTCCGCGAGCCGCAGAACCGCCGCGTCGAGATCGT
>JAEZHS010000115.1 GCA_023436825.1 Pseudomonadota bacterium
CCCTCGCTGTGCTCGGGATGACAGTTGTGGCTTCATCTGCCGACATGCACCCTGATGCAGCGCCTTTATCTCCAATTCTACCTCACCATCCTCGTCGTGCTGGCGGTGTTCGTCGGCGCGGCGGCGCTGCTGTGGCGGCTGGCCGATGACGATGCGCGCACGCCGCAATACTTCGAGGTCGCGGCCGAGCTCACCGGCGCGCTGCTGCCCGATGCCGATGCGCCGGCGCGCGACCAGCAGGCGGCGGTCGAATCGCTGCATCGCAAACTCCGCTTCGACATCGCGCTCTACCGGCCCAACGGCAACATGATCGCCATGGCGGGCAAGCCGCCGCCGCGCTTCGACCACAGCCGCGCGCGGCAAGGCTGGCGACGCGGCCCGTCTGGACCCTACTTCACCCTGCAGCTTCCCGACGGCCGCTGGCTGGTCGCCCGCCAAGTGCGTGACCGGCCAGTCAGCCCGACCTTCTGGATCACCGCCTTCCTGGCGCTGGTGGCGCTGGCGGTCGCCGTCGGCGCCTATCCCGTCGTGCGTGGGCTCGGCCGGCGGCTCGAGCGCCTGAAGGCCGGCGTCGAGCGGTTCGGCAACGACCTCGGCGCCCGCGTGAAGGTCGAGGGTCGTGACGAGCTCGCGGCCCTGGCGCAAAGCTTCAATCGTTCGGCCGAGCGTATAGAACAGCTCGTCGCCGCCCATCGCATGCTGCTTGCCAACTGCAGCCACGAGCTGCGCACGCCGCTCGCCCGCATCGCCGTCGCCTCCTCGCTGCTGGGCGAGGGCGCCGACGCCAAGACCCGAGAATCCTTGAAGCGCGACGTCGAGGAGCTCGACCAGCTGATCGAGCAGATCCTGCTGGCGAGCCGCTTGGAAGCCTTACCCACCCTGGAGCATCGCGAACCGGTCGACCTCCTGGCGCTGGCCGCCGAAGAGGCGGCGCGCTTCGACCTCGATGCCACCGGCCAGCCGGTCACCGTGTCGGGCGATCGCACGCTGCTGCGCCGCCTGGTCCGCAATCTCCTGGAGAACGCCCGCCGCTACGGCGGCGACGGGCCGATCACGGTCTTGGTGACCATCGAGGATGAGCGCGCCATCCTGGAGGTCTCCGACCACGGGCCCGGCGTGCCGGCCGCAGAACGGCAGCGCATCTTCGAGCCCTTCTATCGCCTGGCCGGCGGCGGCGAGACCGGCCGCGGCAGCGGGCTTGGTCTGGCGCTGGTGCTCGACATCGCCCGCCGTCACGGCGGCGACGCCGTTTGCCTGGCGGCGGACGGCGGTGGCAGCCGCTTCCGCATCGACTTGCCGGCCGCTAAAGATACGAGGTGAACGGACGTTTACCGAAGGAGCGGCCCCATGGATTTCGACATTCCCGCGGAGATTTCAGCCTACCTGAGGGAACTCGACGCCTTCATCGAGCGCGAGATCCGGCCGCTGGAGCGCGAGAACGACAACATCCGCTTCTTCGACCATCGCCGCGAGCATGCCCGCACCGACTGGGACAATGACGGCCAGCCGCGGCACGAATGGGAGGAACTGCTGGCCGAGATGCGCCGCCGCGCCGACAAGGCGGGCCATCTGCGCTTCGGCCTGCCGAAGGAGCTGGGCGGCAAGGACGGTTCCAACCTCGCCATGGCGATCATCCGCGAGCATCTGGCGCACAAAGGACTCGGCCTGCACAACGACCTGCAGAACGAGAGCTCGATCGTCGGCAACTTCCCGGTCGCCCTGCTGCTGCACCGCTTTGGCACCAAGGAGCAGAAGGAGCGCTATCTCGAAGGCATGTTCACCGGCAAGGAGCGGATCGCCTTCGGGTTGACCGAGCCCAACCACGGCTCGGACGCCACCTTCATGGAGACCACCGCGACGAAGCAGGGCTCCGACTGGGTGATCAACGGCATGAAGCGGTTCAACACCGGCATGCATACCGCCACCGCCGACCTTGTCTTCGCCCGCACCTCGGGCAAGCCCGGTGATGCGCGCGGCATCTCGGCCTTCCTAACGCCGGTCAAGTCGCCCGGCTTCAAGGTCGAGCACATGTGGTGGACCTTCAACATGCCGTCGGACCATGCCGAAGTGTCGCTGACCGACGTCAAGGTGCCGGCCTCCAGCATGCTGGGAGAGGAAGGTCGCGGGCTCGACGTGGCGCAGACCTTCGTGCACGAGAACCGCATCCGCCAGGCCGCTTCGAGCCTGGGCGCCGCGCAGTACTGCATCGACATGTCGGTGGCGTACGCCAAGAACCGCAAGGTGTTCGGCAAGGCGCTGGCGTCGAACCAGGCGATCCAGTTCCCGCTCGCCGAGCTGCACACCGAGGCCGAGATGACTCGCGGGCTGGTGCGCAAGACAGCCTGGCATCTCGATCGCGAGCACCACATGAACGTCAGCGAATGGGTGGCGATGTCCAACTACCGCGCCAACCGCCTGGTCTGCGAGGCCGCCGACCGCGCCATCCAGGTCCATGGCGGCATCGGCTATTCGCGGCACATGCCGTTCGAGCACATCTATCGCCACCACCGCCGCTATCGCATCACCGAGGGCTCGGAGGAGATCCAGATCCGCCGCGTGGCGGGCGCGTTGTTCGGCTTCTGGGGCGCACAGAAGGCATCGACGGCGCCGCGTTAACTTTTCCTCCCCAGCTTTGCTGGGGAGGTGGCGCGTAGCGCCGGAGGGGTCATGAGTCAGCGACGAGGAGCCGATGACCCCTCCGCCCCTTCGGGGCAGCTCCCCTCGTATGACGAGGGGAGGCAGAGGCGGTGGACCGGCGCTGCCATCATGTTCGGCACGGCGATGTTGCTGGGCTCGAGCTATCCGTTCGCCAAGGACGTGCTCGCTGTCATGAGCCCGCTGCTCTACAGCGCTTCACGCTACTTCGTGGCCGGTCTCTTCCTGTTCGCCGTTGCGGCGTTGATGCGCAAGCCCATCGCCCTGTCACGCCGCGACTGGCTGCCGATGATCCTGCTGTCGGTGGCCGGCGTCGCCTTGTTCCAGGCTTCCTGGGGCCTGGCGATGGCGCGCACGCCGCCGTCGGTCGGCTCGATCGTCATGACCACCACGACGGCCTTCTCGGCGATCCTCGCCTGGTTCGCCGGCCGCCGCCTCCCGGCTCTCGGCTGGATCGGCATCGTCATCGCCTTCGCGGGCGTCGTGGTTGTGGTCAACAATTCGCTGACGCGCATCACCCTCTCGTTCGGCAGCGTGGACGGCACCCTGATCTGGATGCTGGCGGCCTTCGCATGGGCGCTCTATGTCGAGCGCAGCGCGCCCTACAACCAGCGGCTCGGCGCCCTGCCGGTCATCGCCTGGACCACCCTGATCGGCTCGCTGGTCCTGTTGCCGATCGCGCTGATCTTCGATTCGCTCGGCGAGTTCGCCCGGCTCGACGACCGCCTGCTGGGCTACTGGCTCTACACTGCGATCTTCCCCGTGGGCGTCGCCTTCCTCGGCCTGACCGCGGGTCTGGAGCGGCTGGGGGTGAGCCGGGTCATGGTCTACATGTACCTGATCCCGGTGGCCGGCGTGGGCCTGTCGGCGGCGTTCTTCGGCGATCCGTTGACTGCAGCCCGCGTGCTGGGCGGCCTGATCGTGCTTCTCGGCGTCATTCTGACGCGCGTTGCGCTCGACCGCGCGGCGCGGCTTCCTGTATGAACGGGCTGCCAACTTAGAGGTATTCCAATGGCCCGCCCGGCCGCCAGAAAGAAGGCTGCTCCCAAAGCCACGTCCAAGGGGGCAACCGTCACCCAGATGCTCACCACCCCCGGCTCAGGCGGGCGGCGGGCCTTCGTGTCGCGCGCCACCAAGGAGACGCGCATCGCCGCCGCCATCAACCTCGACGGTACCGGCAAGTATGACATCAAGACCGGCATCGGCTTCCTCGACCACATGCTTGAGCAGCTGAGCCGCCACAGCCTGATCGACATCACGCTGCGCGCCGAGGGCGACCTGCACATCGACTACCACCACACCACCGAGGATTCGGGCATTGTGCTGGGCGAGTGCCTGACCAAGGCGCTGGGCGACCGCGCCGGCATTCGCCGCTATGGCGCGGCCCACATCCCGATGGACGAAACGCTGACGGAGGTGGCGCTCGACGCCTCCAACCGACCCTACCTGATCTGGAAGGTGAACTTCTCCAAGCCCAAGCTCGGCACCATGGATACCGAGCTGTTCAAGGAGTGGTTCCAGGCCTTCGCCCAGCTCGGCGGCCTGACCTTGCACGTGTGGAACCACT
>JAEZHS010000136.1 GCA_023436825.1 Pseudomonadota bacterium
GGGCACTATCGCGGCGCAGGCGACGGCGCCGCTGCAGTAGCCGCGCGCCGCGCCCACGCGAAAGCGGCGGCGAACGCGGCGACCGCCAGCGCCACGAGCAGCAGGCCGATTGCTGGCGGCAGCGGCAGCGTGAGGTCGCGCGTGGCGAAGCCCACGGTCGCCATGATGTTGTCCAGCAAAGCCGCCGCCACCAGGCTGCGCGTGACGGCGAACAGCGTCGAGGCGGCGATCCACACGACGGTGACCGTCGCTGCGTTGGCGAACGTGTTCCAGGGCGCGGGATAGGTGAAGTGGAAGAGCCCGAAGAGCAGGCTCGAGGCGACGACGAGCAGCAGGCCGAAGCGCCAGTCGTGACGTCCGCCCGTCAGCGTGCGCAGCGCCACGCCGGTCGCGCCGAGGAACAGCATGACTTCGGCCGTGCTGGCGATAAGGAGCTGCGCGAAGAGCGTTGCGACGCGCTGCACGCCGCCCGGCTCGGCGATAATGGGACCCAGGGGCTTGGCGGCGAGCGCGGCGCCGATCGCCACGGCGGCAAGAATCGCCAACGCATCGCGCCAGCCGAGCGTGACGCCGAGCGGTCGGGCGGCCGATGGTTCTCTCCGAACGATGCGCCCGAGGGCGAACGCCGGCAGGACGACGCCGATGCCGATGAAGAACACGACCGGATAGAAGCCCGGAATGTGGCCCAGCGTGCCGCCCAGGGCGGTATGGTTGTGGATGGCGTTGGCGGCGAAGGCCAGGGCGAGAATCGCCGGGCCGTTGAGACGCAGCAGGATGTTCATGGCTGCAGTCCTTCGATATGTTATCTTAACAATGTATAAATTATACGACGTATAACTTAAGGGTCAACGTGCCCCGCCCAGCCGATCCCACCCTGCCCGGCCGCATCGTCGAGGCCGCCTATGCGCTATGGCGCAAGGACGGCGAGAGCGCCGTCACCATCCGCGACGTGGCGCGCCGCGCCGGGACGACGACACCCAGCGTCTACGCCCATTTCGCCGACCGCGCGGCGATCCTGCGCGGTGTCCGCATGCTGGCCCACGACCGTTTCGTGGCGGCGCTGGCGAAGTCCAGAAGCGTGATCGATGCCTGCGGGCGCATGCTGGCCTTCGCCGACGAGCATCCGCGCGACTACGAGCTGCTGTTCGGCTACGGCTTCCGCGACCGCGTCGAACCTGCGGCGCAGGCGGCGCAATTCGCGATCTTCGAAGGCTACATCCGCCAGGCCGGCGTGCCGGACCGAGACGTGCGACCGACGGCGCTTGCCATCCGCAATCTGGTCCATGGAACTGCGATGTTCCGGCTGGCGCAGGACAAGCCCGGCCCTTGGTGGCCGGAATCGCGCGCGGCTTGTCTCGAGGCCTGCGCGGCCTTGCTCGAGCTCAGGTCACGTCGCCGGGCAGCGCCGCGGTGAAGCGGCCGAGCAGGCTGGCCAGGGTCGCGATCTCCTTCTCGGTCCAGCGATCGCGGAAGAGGGCCTCGGTCTGGCGGTCGAGCGTGACGCGTGCATCGGCGACCCGCTGGCGGCCGGCCTTGGTGAGCACGACATAGCCCACCCGGGCATCGCGCGGATCGGCCTCGCGCTTGACGAAACCGAGCTTCTCCAATGGCAGGGCGAGCCGGGTGACGGTCGACTGGCTGACATTCAGCCGGCCGGCGAGGTCGACGCGGCGCAAACGGTTGGCCGGCGCCTGGTCGAGCTGCATCAGGAACATGAGCTCGCGCAGCGCCAGGCCATGGACCGCGCCGAGGCCAGGGTCGACCCGCGACTCGACGAAGGACTGCGCGCGCAGCAGCCGCAGGATGGCGGCGAGAGAGGTATCGGACATGCAATGGATGTAGTGCAATCTACTTCCGTACGCAAGTATATTAGAAGTATCAATCGTTCGCCGCCCCGAAGCGCAGAGGCCGGAAGAAGGCGCGGATATCGTGGACCAGCAGGTCGGGTTCCTCGAGGGCGGCGAAGTGCCCGCCCTTGGGCATCACGGTGTGGCGGCGCAGGTTGAAGCCGCGCTCGATGAATTCCTTGGGTGGCGGCGGGGCGAGGTCGGCGGGGAAGGCGGCGAACCCGGTCGGTGTCTCGACCCGCTGGCCCTCGGGCAGGCCGCGATTGTGCTGCTGGGTGACGCCGCGATAGAGCCACGTCGCCGTGCCGGCAGTGCCGGTCAGCCAATAGACCATGATGTTGTCGAGCAGCAGGTCCATGGAGAAGCGTTTCAGTGGATCGCCATCGCAGTCGCTCCAGGCGCAAAACTTCTCGACGATCCAGGCGGCAAGGCCGACGGGAGAATCGGTGAGCGCCACGCCGAGAGTCTGCGGCCGCGTGGCCTGGATGCGCTGGTAGGCGGTCTTCTCGTCGCGCTCGCCCTGGACCTTGGCGAGCCACCCCCTTTCGTTCGCGCTGAGCTCGGCCTTGCTGAGATCGATGCCGGGCCTGAGCCCCATCATGTTGAGGTGCAGGCCGACCACGCCCGACTTCCAGTCGTCCTTCTCGTCTTTCAGGGGGTAGTCGAAGGCGGCCCACGACGACACGACGGCGCCCCAGTCGCCGCCCTGCACGCCGTAGGGGCGGCGATAGTTGAGCTTGTCGTGCACCAGCCTGTGCCACAGGCCGGCGATCGCGCGTGGACCGATCGGCCCCGTGCCGCCGTCCTCACGGATCGGCGGACCGGAGAAGCCGTAGCCCGGCAGGGACGGCACGATGACGTCGAAAGCGTCGAGCGGATCGCCGCCATGCTGCTCGGGATGGGCGAGCGCATCGATGATGTGCAGGAATTCGACGATCGAGCCCGGCCAGCCATGGGTGACGACCAGAGGCATCGGTCTTGGCGCGCCTTCGACCTCGGTGCCGGGCTCGCGGATGAAATGCAGGCGCTGCGGGCCGATATCGACGAGGTAGTTGGGCCAGCGGTTGATCGCCTCCTGGCAGCGATTCCAGTCGTAGCCGTGGCGCCAGTGGTCGACCAGCTCGGCCAGGAAGTCAGGATCGGTACCGGACGCCCACGAGCCGTTGTCGGCGATGGCGATCGGAGCGCGCCATCGGCGCAGGCGCTCATCGAGATCGATCAGCGCGCGTTCGGGGATGTCGACCTTGAAGGGCTCGGGTGTGTCGTAACGGGTGTCGGCCATGGCTCATGATAACGGACCGCGGCCCTTCACGCTCTTCCGGACCGCGCGCGCCCTCGCGCGCTCATGATCTGAGCGCGGAAGACTATGAGTCACCCTTCCAGCAAATCCGCCCTCAGCCGCTCGCGCGCAGCGGCATCGAGGCCGAGCGCCTTCTCGGCGAAGATCTCCGGGCCGCCGAAATCCTTGCGCACCACGTCGAAGGCCGCCTCGAGGTAAGGCGTGCGCGCCTCGACGATGGCGGCGCGGGTGTCGATGTCGAGCTCCGGATAGCGGCCGATATGGCCAGTCCACAGCTCGTTGGTGCGCAGGTAGTCGTCCAGCACCGTGTCCCACGGCACGCCCAGCAGGGTGAGCAGCAAGGCCGAGGCGAAGCCGGTGCGGTCCTTGCCGGCGGTGCAATGGAACACCAGCGGCCGGTGCGTGCCGTCGCTCAAGGTGGCGAACAGGGTACGAAAGCCCGACGCGCAGCGCCGCGGATAGTCGCGATAGTGGTCGGTCAGGAACTGCATCATGAGATACGGCGTGGCCGAGCCGTCGGCGACGGCGTCGCGGATCTTGTCGCCGAGCTGGGGCTCGATATGGGCGCCGACGACACGGCAGTCGACGCCGTCGATCAGGTGCGGCGTCTCGGCCGCCTCGCTGACGCCCCGCAGGTCGACGATGGTGCGTACGCCAAGGCCGACCAGCGCAACACGGTCCTCCCCGGTCAGGCCGCCGAGATGGGCGGAGCGGAAGACCGCACGGCGGCGGACGGTGCGACCATCCACGGTGCGGTAGCCGCCGAGATCGCGGAAATTGGAGCCGCCCTTCAGCGGCACGACATGGGGCAGGGTGTCATCGAACATGCCGGGGGTTTATCACGTCCGGCAGGCTCAGATCATGTCATTCTCGGGTCAGAATTTTTGCGACAGCGTCACGAAAAACGCGCGCCGCATGCCGAACTGAGGTGCACCCACGCCCACGCCCGTTCCTGTCCTGAGCTGATACTGGCCGTCGGTGACGTTGACGGCGTCGAAACGCACATTGGTGCCCTTGCTGCCGTTGATCGGCAGCCGCTGCGTCACCGACAGGTTGAGCGTGGCATAGGCCGGCAGTGCGGCGTCGTTCGGCGTCACGATCGTCTGGCGCAGGCCGTTGCCGTAGAGGACGTCGGCCGAGACCCGGGTTGCATAGTCGCTGTCCATATTGAAGACGTAGGCGGCACCGGCCGAGCCCGTCCAGCTCTGGTTGTGGTCGGCGAAGATCCAGTTGTTTGCGATGAAGTCGAGCTCTGCCTGCTCAAAGTTGAACTGCGAGGAGGTGATGTTGATCGAGTTGACCTGCGACCAGGCAAGGTTGGCGTAGAGCGACCACGGGCCCTTGTCGTAGTTGGCGAACAGCTCGAAGCCGCGCACCTGGGCGTTCGAGTAGTTGAAGGCGGTCTGGAAGATCGGCGCACCGAACTGGCCCTTGTCGATGTAGTTCTCAGCCCACTTGTAGAAGCCGCTGAAGCCGACGGTCAGGCCGTCGACAGGCTTCACCGTCAGGCCGACGTCGATGTAGTCGGAGCGTTCGGCGCGAGGAGCATCGTTGGTCAAGACCTCGGGGGCGACAACCGTGCCGGCGCGCGCCGCGAGCGAGGCGACAGAGACCTGGTTCAACGGGACAGGAACGAAGTAGCGGGAGTATCCGGCGCGCAGGCTGATTTCCGGCGTGGGCTCC
Source organism: Pseudomonadota bacterium (assembly GCA_023436825.1). The sequence continues at coordinate 4,831 of JAEZHS010000136.1, forward strand.
CAGACGACGTTGACGCGCGGGCTGAACTGGTACTCGTTGCGGGGGCTGGTGATGGCATCGAAGCGCAAGCCGCCATTCACGGTCAGCGTCGGCAGCACCTTCCACTCATCCTGCAGGTAGACGCTGTAGGTCCAGCCGGTGAGATCGGCGCTGTCGGTGAGGCCGACCGTTGTGTCGCCCGGAATGAAGGGCGCGTCCGGATCGGACGGATCGGGAACCAGCGGAAGGGTGTTGGCCTGCGCAAAGCTCGTGACGCGCTCGCGCTGGACGAGGAAGCCGCTGCGCAGCGTGTGCTTGGGCGCGACCTTCCAGCTCGTATCGCCTTGCACGCCGGCGGCGAAGCTGGTGCGCTGCGCCCAGGGCGCGATGCCGTTGTACAGGAGGTCGCCGATCGCGTCGGGCTGGTAGTTGAGCTGCGAGTAGCGGGCGAAGCCCGAGAGCTGCATGTTGAAGTCCTGGTAGGTCTTCTGCAGCGAGGCGAGGCCGAAGTAGGTGCTCTCCCACTGGCGCTGGTCGAGGATCGAGCTGTCCCAGGTCGAGTTGCCGAACACCGTGAAGTTGGGAACCTGGTTGATGTTGTTGGGAATCTGGTAGCGCGCGTTGACGCCGCCGCCGATGAAGCTGACCCGCGTGTTCTCGTCGACGATGCCCGTGACCTTGCCGAGCGCATACCACTGGGAGGTCTGGTCGTGGATCGGCGTCCACGCCGAGAACGGGTTCTCGATGCCGATGTTGTTGCTGAGGTACTGGCCGGCGGCGTAGTAGTCGATGTTGCCGCTGCGGCCGCCATACTCTCCCGACGGCTGCACCCAGTTGTAGGAGCCGCCCATGAACGAAAGGTCGGCGCCGGGGTTGGTCGTGCCCGATTTGACGCCGATGTCGACAACGCCGGCGGTGCGCAGGCCGTATTGGGCCGGCAGGGCGCCGGTGAGCAGCGAGAGGGAATTGGCGAACCGGGGCGACAGGACCTGGCTGAACAGGGCGAGCCCCTCCGGCAGCTGAACGCCGTCGAGCCGGTACTGCAGGCTGCCGTGGTCGCCGCGCACATGGATCTGGCCGAAGCCGTCCTGCACTACGCCCGGCGCGCGCAGCAGCACCTGGTTCAACGGCGCGTCCTGGCCCTGCGGTGTGTTCTGGATGGCGGTGCGGCTGAAGTCGTACTTGGTGGCGCCGAGACTGGGCAGGATGGCGCTGCGCTCCTCGTCCATCTTGGTTGCCGTCACGGTGATGCCGGGCAGCGATTGCGTCGTCGGCGGCTCCGGTGCGGGTTCCGTCTGCGCCGAGGCCGAGGCCACACCGACGAACAGGCCGCAAACCGACGACCAACCAAATACGCGCCGCATCGCTCGTCTCCCCGTTCGATGTTCCGATGAGGTATCGTTATATTATAACATTAAATGTGGTCAACCGCCCAGACGAGGAGGGGGGCGTCGGCTGCCCCTTCCTATGGATGTCGTTAGGAAAGTCCTGGCAGCACCTGCTCTCACATGAGGAGAGCGCGATGGCTGCAACGCTTCTGGACGATGTCCTTCTCGCCCATGGCGGTCTCGACCCGCTGCGCGACACGCCGATGGTGCCGCTCGGCGTCAGCGGCGTGCATTTCAGCCGACCGGCGGCGGCCGGTCGTAGAAATCGACCTGCATTCGCATCCTGCCCATGGGCTCGACACGATGCGTCTGTTCGGGAAGCACGAGGCCCGGCCGATCCGGCGTCAGGACCTCCGCTTCACCGCCATCGGCACGCTCCAGCTTGAGCTTGCCCTCGATCACGCGGATCACGCCCCACACCCCGGCCTTCGTGCGGTGCTCCCGACGCAAGGCGTCCGGGAGCGTCGTCTCGTCGAACACCGCCGTCGAGCGGTAGGGCGCGATCATCGGATCAGGCCGCCAGCCGGATCTCGTCGGC
>JAEZHS010000254.1 GCA_023436825.1 Pseudomonadota bacterium
GGTCATGGCCTCCTACCCTAGCACAGCGTTAGATTACGGCCATGCATCAGGAATTCCTGCCTCCCGGAATCGTGATCCTGACCGGCGCAGGCATCTCCAAGGAGAGCGGCATAGACACCTTCCGCGACAAGGACGGGCTGTGGAGCCGCGTCGATCTCGAGGAAGTGGCCACCATCGAGGCCTGGCATCGCGACAAGAAGAAGGTGCTCGACTTCTACAACGACACCCGCCGCTCCTTCCGCGCCGCCCATGTCGAACCCAATGCCGCGCATCGCGCACTGGCGCGGCTGGAGCGGGAGTACCAGGGCGAGGTCACGGTGGTGACCCAGAACATCGATCCGCTGCACGAGATGGCAGGCTCCAGGAACATCATCCACATGCACGGTCGCGACGGCGAGATCCGCTGCATGAGCTGCCAGCGCGTGTTCGAGTCGGATGTCGATCTCACGCCTCAGTCGATCTGCCCCAACTGCAATGCCGTGGGCGAGCTGCGGCCAAACATCGTGTGGTTCGGCGAGATGCCCATGCGCATGGAGGAGATTTACGAGGCGCTGGAGCGCTGCGGACTCTTCCTGTCGATCGGCACCTCCGGCGAAGTCTATCCGGCGGCAGGCTTCGTGCTGCACGTTCGCCGCCGCCAGCATCGGGCGCACACCGTCGAGCTCAATCTCGAAGCGACCGGCAACCAGCCCCTGTTCCACGAACACATCTACGGACCCGCCACCCAGACCGTGCCGACCTACATCGAGCGCGTCCTGGCGAACGGCTGGCGACGATAGGAGGAGACGATGCCCGACATGACCAACGCCGTCAGCCCATCACAGGGCAGTGGGCCGCATGGCGCGCACCATATCGCCCCCGACGCGCATGGCCGGAACTTCTACACGATCGACCGGCAGTTCCAGGACCTGCTGTCGCTCTACATGGAGCCCGGCCTGCTGAAGCACATGTCTCCGCATTTCGAGCGGCTAGGCGAGCTCGCCGGCAACCGCCTCGACGATCTCGCCATGACCGCCGACAAGCACCCGCCCATCCTGCAGCCGCGCGACCGCTTCGGACGCGACGAGGACCGGATCGACTATCACCCGTCCTACCGCGAGATGGAGAAGATCGCTTTCGAGGAATTCGGCATGCACGCGATGACCCATCGCGCCGGCGTGCTGGGCATGGACGGCCCCGCGCATCCGCTGGTGAAGTACGGCATCACCTATCTCTTCGTGCAGGCCGAGTTCGGCCTGATGTGCCCGGTCTCGGTCTCCGACACCTCGAACTTCGTCATCAAGCGCTTCGGCTCCGACGCGCTGAAGAAGCTCCTGCTCGACCGCCTGCTGAGCCAGGACCCGAAGACGATGCTGAAGGGCACGCAGTTCATGACCGAGAAGGCGGGTGGTTCGGACGTCGGCGCCCTGGAAACGGAGGCCGAGCGCATCGGTATCGGCCCCGACGGCGTCGAGCGCTGGAGGCTCTTCGGCCAGAAGTGGTTTTGCAGCCACGCCGACGCCGATGTCGCCGTCCTGCTGGCCAGGCCGCGCGGCGCCGCGCCCGGCACTCGGGGGCTCGGCATGTTCGCCATGCCACGCCGGCTGGAGGACGGCAGCCGCAACAGCTATCGCATCGTGCGGCTGAAGGACAAGCTCGGCACCAGGTCGATGGCCTCGGGCGAGATCATCATGGATGGCGCGATCGCCTACCTGGTGGGCGATGCGAACCGCGGCTTCAAGCAGATGATGGAGCAGGTGAACCTCTCCCGCTTGAGCCACGGCGTGCGCGCGGCCTCCATGATGCGCCGTTGCCTCAACGAGGCGATGGTCGTGGCCCGGAATCGCCGCGCCTTCGGCCGTGCGATCGGCGAATATCCACTGCTGCGCCGCCAGCTGATGAAGATCATGCTGCCGACCGAGCAGGCGCTGTCCATGTATGCCTTCTCGGCCGACGCCATGGGCAAGGCGAACAAGGGCGACAAGGAAGCGGCCGACCTGCTGCGCATCCTGACGCCGGTCTACAAGTTCCGCGCCTGCCGCGACAACATCCCGGTCGCGAGCCATGCCCTCGAGGTGAGGGGCGGCCTGGGCTACATCGAGGAGTGGGTGACCGCCCGCCTGGTGCGCGATGCCCAGATCGGCACGCTGTGGGAGGGCACCTCCAACATCAACGCCCTCGACGTGGTGCAGCGCGCCGTCGGCAAGACGGGCGGCCACAAGACGCTGACGGCGGCGCTCAAGGACAAGTACGAGCGCTCCGATTCACTGCCCGGCCAGTACAAAGGCCTGCTCGGTGCCACGCTCGACCGCGTTGAGCGCTTCGTCGAGGCGGTCGCGGCCGACCCCGGGCAGGAGAAGCGCTGCCGGCTCGCCGCCGGTGCGCTCTATCACGCCGCGACGGCGGCGTTGATGGCCTGGGAAGGCGCGGTCCTCGGCGCCACGGGCGGCGACGCGCGCCGCCTGCTGCTGTCGCGGCTGGTGATCGAGCACCGGCTGGCGCCCCAGGATCCACTGTCGCTTGCCGAGTCGGCGTGGGAGCAAGAGGCCATGGAGCTTTTGTTACAGGACAAACCCGTCCCTCTCGCCAGGGCTGTGGCTCTGGTAGGATAGCCACCATGACCACTGCCCCACCTCCCCCACCCTGGACCGTCACCTCGATCCTCGAGCGGTCCTACATGCTGGCGCGCGACAACTTCGCGGCCTTCTTTACGGTTGCCGTGATCTTCGGCGCGGTTTCCCTGGTGATGAACATCCTGAGCCTGGGCCTGCTGGCCGGCCTCGTCGGACTGGTCCTCGCCGTCACCACCTCGATCTGCCTTACCTGGGGCACGCTGCAGGCGATCGCCGGACGCAAGCCCGAATGGGAACCGATGCTGCGCCAGCTGCAGGGCCCGATGTTCGGCCGGCTGCTGCTGCTGGGCTGCATCCAGTACTTTGTGATCGCGGTGTCGATGATCGTCGTGATCGGGCCGCTGTTCCTGATCCCGCTGTGGGCGGTCACCATTCCCGTCATGATGATCGAGCGTACCGACCTCGGCGGCGCCTTCAACCGCAGCATGGACCTGACCGCCGGCCGGCGGCTGCCGATCCTCGGCGTCTTCGTGCTGTGGTTCGTGATCTTCGCGATCGGCGCGGTCGTGATCATCACCGTGCTGGGCCACGGGGCGTTGGGGAGCTTGGTAATGTGGATCTACGGCGCCTTGGCGGGGATCGTCGTGCACACCCTGCCGGCGGTGTTCTATGTGCTGCTGCGCGAGGAGAAAGAAGGCGTGACGGCCGGGCAGATCGCGGCCGGAGTCGCGTCCGCCGAAGGTTAGGCGACAGCCTTCCGAGGCCTCCGCGGGAACCAACTGTCGAGCCGCAACACGATCAGCCACAGCCACGGCAGTAGCATCACGATGACGTCGAGCAGCGCGATGGCAAGGTAGCGCACATGCCAGCGCCAGGACTGGTCCCAGCCGTCGCGATCAGTCGTGCCGTTACGCGAGCGCCAAGTGGTGTTCATGTTGTGCAGAGGCGTAAACATGACGCCGAGCGACGTATGGATCAGGGTGAAACTACCGTCGGCTTCCGGCACGAGCTGCGTGGTCCCAAGACCTTTCTGCCCGCAGGTCGGCTTCAGGTCGCAATAGACCTCGCCGGACGTCGGGAGACGGTCGTTGGATAGACGGAACTCCTCGATCCTCGGGCCGAGATCCTTCAGCTGAGTGATCGCCTCTCAAACGCGTGCAGCCTTGTGGTCGGCAGAAATGTCATCGTTCAGAAGATACAGAGCAGCGCTACCGAGCAGCCCGAAAAACGCGGCGATCAAGGCGAAGCAGACGACCTTGACGATACGTCCGACCATGATAGCCAATTTTACCGCCGCCGCCACCGTGAGTTGATGCGGCGAACTAGCTCAGCGACTACCCGCCCGGTTCAGCACACTCTCGGTGTGCTCGCCCAGCAGAGGTTCGCGATAGAGCGGCCGGGACGGCTCGTCCCTGAAACGCACCACCGGCGCCAAGTGCTTGCGGCCATCCGGCTCGATCACGACGGCGCCGCGCTTCACCAAGTTTACATCGGAGATCGCCTCGGGGAGCGTGTTGACTGGCCCGTAGCAGATGTCGAGCGTGTCGAGCCATTTCATCCAGTGGGCCAACGGCTTTTCGCGGAAGGTTGCGGCGAGGAAATCCATCACCGGCTTCTGGTGCGCGCCCGGCCATTCGCAGAGGTCGATGTACTCGGGCTTGCCGAGCGCCGTCAGCAGGTTGCGGATGAACTTCATCTCCTGGCCGGCCAGCACCAGCTGGCGGCCGTCCGACGTGTCGTAGACGCGATAGAAGGCCGAGCCGCCGGTCGTGCGCTGGTTCTTGACGTCGGGCTGCGTGCCGTCGGTGAAGGCCGAGCCCACGACATTGGCGCAGGAAGCCATCAAGGCTTCGTGCATGCTGACATCGATGTAGTCGCCCTTGCCCGTGGTCGCGCGGCGCAACAGCGCCATCAGCACGCCGCTGAGACCATGCAGGCCGCTCACCAGGTCGGCGACGGGAATGCCGGGGATGGCGGGCCGACCGTCGTCGCCCAGGGTCAGCGACAGCACGCCGGTCATGGCCTCGAGCGCGAGATCGTGCGCCGCGCGGCCGGGATAGGCGCCGTCCTGGCCGAAGGCCGAGATCGAGCAGTAGACGATGCCCGGGTTCTTCTGCTTCACCGCCTCGTAGCCGATGCCGAAGCGGGTGGCGACGCCTGGGCGGAAGGATTCGACCAGCACGTCGGCTTCGCATGCCAGCCGGAAGAGATCGGCGCGACCCTGCTCGGTCTTGAGATCGAGCACGACGCTCTTCTTGCCGCGGCCCATGTTGCGGAAGAACACAGAGGTGCGCTGGTCGGGCGGACGGATGTGGCGGCCGGGATCGCCGTCGGGCGGCTCGACCTTGATCACCTCGGCGCCATGGTCGGCCAGCGCCGTCGTGAGATATGGCCCCGGCAGGAACCAGGAGAGATCGACGACCTTCAGACCTTCGAGCTTCATGTGCGATTGCCCAGTAGCGAATCGTTGTCGGCGCCGAGCGGCGAACAGGCGGCCTGCGCCGGCCGCTCGCCGTCGATGCGGAGGGGGTTGGCGATGACGCGCAGATTGCCCTTCACCGGATGCGGCACGGCGGAGACCATGCCGGTCTCACGCGCAAAGCCGCTGTCGAGCGCCTGGTCGAGGCGATGGACGGGCGCTGCCGGCAGGAGGCCGTTGAAGGCCGCCAGCCAGCCGTCCGTCGTGCGCGTGCGGAAGGTGGGATCGAGCGTGTCCGTCAGCGCCGCGCGGTTGACGGCCCGCGTATTGGGATCGGTGAAGCGCGGGTCGGCCAGAAGGTCCTCGCGGCCCATGACCTTGACCAGCGACAGCCAGAACTTCTGGGTCATGCACATGATGAAGATCCAGCCATTCTTCGTCGGGAAGGTCTGGACCGGCGCCAGCGACAGATGGGCGCTGCGCGGCACGCGCGGCGAGACATCGCCCTCGTTGAGATACCAGACGCCGGGATAGGTGAGCTGGTGCATGGCGACGTCGTACAGGCAGGTCTCGACGTCGCAGCCCTGCCCCGTCGTCTTGGCGCGCAACAGGCAAGCAAGCAGGCCGACGGTGCCGGTGAGTCCGCTCATGCTGTCGATCAGCGAGACGCCGACACGCGTCGGCGCGCCTTCGGGATCGCCGGTCAATTCCATCAGGCCGGCCTCGGCCTGCATCAGGAAGTCGTAGCCCGGCCAGTCGGCGCGCTCGCCCGAGCGGCCGTAGGCCGAGATGTGCAGGCAGACGATCGACGGCTTGAGATGCCTGAGGCTCGCATGATCGATGCCGAGCTTGGCGGGCTGCGTGCCGCGCAGGTTGTTGACGACGCAGTCGGCGCTCTTGACCAGTTCCTCGAACTGCCGCCGACCCTCGGCCGACTTGATGTCGAGCGCCACGCTCTTCTTGCCGAGGTTCCAGGCCTGGAAATATTCGCTGTCGGCATCGCCCAGCTTGTGCGGCCCGACATGGCGGGAGGGATCGCCCTCGGGCGCCTCGACCTTGATCACCTCGGCGCCCAGCTCGGCCAGGAACATGGTGCCGTAGGGACCGGCGCCGAACTGTTCCAGCGTGAGGACGCGAATTCCCGCCAATGGCTTTGAAGAGGGCGGTTTTGCGCTCATAGCTCGGCGTGCCGCTTGATCCACTGGCGGGCGATGATGATGCGCTGCATCTCGTTGGTGCCCTCGCCGATGCAGGTCAGCGGCGCGTCGCGATAGAGCCGCTCGATGTCGTATTCCTTGGAATAGCCGTAGGCGCCATGGATACGCATGCTCTCGATGCTGTTCTCCAGCGCCGCCTCCGACGAAAAATACTTGGCCATGCCGGCCTCGAGGTCGCAGCGGTCGCCGCGATCGAAGGCATCGGCGGCGTCGAGCGTGAGCAGCCGCGCGGCGCGGGCGCGCGTGGCCATCTCGCCGAGCTTGAGCTGGATCGCCTGATGCTCGCAGATCGGCTTGCCGAAGGTCTTGCGGATCTGCGAATAGCTGGTGGCGAGCCGCAGCGCGCCTTCGGCAATGCCGACGCCGCGCGCCGCGACGTTGATGCGGCCGAGCTCGAGGCCGCCCGCCACCTGGGTAAAGCCGCGGCCCTCGACCTCGCCGATCAGGTGATCGGCCGGCACCTTGTAGTCCTCGAAGATCAGCTCGCCCGAGTCGATCGACTTGTAGCCGAGCTTCTCGAGCTTGCGGCCGACGCGGAAGCCCGGCCCCTTGGGGGCGATGAACAGGCTCATCCCCGAATAGCGCGGCGAGGCCTCGGGGTTGGTCTTGACCAGGAGCGCGAAGCAGGAGCCTTCGATACCGTTGGAGATCCAGGTCTTGGTGCCGTTCAGCACGTAGTGATCGCCCTCGCGTCGCGCTGTCAGCCGGATCGCCTGCAGGTCGGTGCCGGCGTCGGGCTCGGTCAGGGCCAGGCCGCCGCGCACCTCGCCCGAGGCGAGCTTGGGCAGCCAATGACGGCGCTGCGGCTCGGTGCCGAACTTCTCGATGGCCAGCGCCAGCATCAGGTGGGAGTTGAAGATGCCGGTGAGCGCCATCCACACCGATGAGATCTTCATGACGATCCCGGCATAGGTACGCGCCGGCAGGCCGAGGCCGCCGTACTCCTGGGCGACCGTGGCGCCGAACAGGCCGAGCTCCTTCATCTGCTCGACCAGCTCGGCCGGCCAGCGATCGGCATGGTCGAATTCCTTGACCCGCGGCGCGACCTCGCGCTCGACCCAGCGGTCGATGGTGGCGAAGAGCTGGGCCTCGTCGGCCTTGTCGATGCTGTTCCTTGGCGTATTCACGGCAATCCTCCCGTCGGTCCATCATGCCCGATGGCAGCGGGTGGACAAGGCCGGGAAGCCTCAGGTCGAAATGGTCGGTGTCAGCGTGACAGCAACGTGCGGATGTGCTGTTCGAGCTCGGCGTGATCGTAGGGCTTGGCGAGGATCGGCCCGGTCTCGCAAAGATCGCCCGCCTCCTTGGCCATGCGCGCCGCGCCCGACGTCAGGATCACTTTCAGCCACGGCCGCTCGCGGCGCACCCACTGCGCCAAGCCGAAGCCGTCCATGCTGCCTGGCATGTTCACGTCGGAGAACACGATGTCGACCCGCACCTGGGCTTGCAGCACGCGGATTGCCTCGTCGGCGCCGCCCGCCTCGATCACGTCGAAGCCGCATTCGCGCAAATAGGCGGCCACGATATTGCGGACCAGCACCTCGTCTTCAACGACCAGAATGACCGGTGGCGGCGCCGGAACGGCCTCTCCCACGGTATTACGCGCCGCGCTCATTGGTCGGCAACGCAGAACGTCGGCATTTGTTCCGCGATGCGTCACCACCACTGGCAGCAGATGCAGCCGTCATGCATCATCGGGCCGGGGAGCGTTACGCGTAAGAGGGAACGAAAGGTTATGAAAAGGCGCCAATTCACCGCCGCTCTGGGTGCACTGCCGTTGGCACGGCCGGCCTCCGCCCAAGGCAACGACTGGCCGCAGCGTACCGTGCGCGTCGTCTGTCCGTTCACGCCCGGTGGCTCGCAGGACAATATCGCCCGGCGGCTCAGTTCCAAGCTGCAGGACTATCTCGGACAGTCCTTCGTCATCGAGAATCGTACCGGCGCCGGCGGTTCGATCGCCGCCGACAACGTCGCGAAGTCGTCGCCCGACGGGTATTCGGTGCTCTTGGGCAATATCGGCAGCCACGCGCTGGTACCGCATCTCTACGCGAAGCCGAGCTACAACGCGGCCACCGATCTCGAGACGGTGGTGTGGATCGGCACCCAACCAAACCTCATGTGCTGCCATCCCGACTTCCCGCACGACACCGTTCCAAAGCTGATCACCGCCGCCAAGAAAGAGCCCGGCAAGTACTCCTACGGCTCGTCGGGCCTCGGTACCTCGCCGTCGCTCACCATGGAGCTGTTCAAGCAGAAGACCGGCGCCGATCTCACCTTCATCAGCTATCGCGGCGCGGCGGCCGCGGCGGCGGACGTGCTGGCCGGACACGTGCCGATCTGCATCGCCAACATCGATTCGCTGATGGGCCAGGTGAGCGCGGGCAAGCTCAAGGCCGTGGCGACGACGGGTGCCCAGCGCTCGTCGGTGTTGCCCGACACGCCGACCTTCGTCGAGGCGGGCTATCCCGACCTCGTGGTCACCTCGTGGTCACTGTGGGCCGTCCCGACCGGCACGCCGGCCAACGCGAAGGAGAAGCTCAAGGCCGCAACCGAACGTGCGCTGCAGGACCCTGACGTGGTCGCGAGCATGCGGGCCGGCGGCTTCGAGCCCGGGACCATGTCCCCGGCCGAAGTCGACGCCTTCATCAAGACCGAGCACAAGCGCTGGGGTGAGGTGATCCGTGCCGCGGGCATCAAGCCGGAATAAGCATCTCGTTCCCGACCTCCTGGCGCCGGGCCTCGACCTCGTGTTCTGCGGCACGGCGCCCAGCCCCGCCTCGTTCAAGGCCCGCGCCTACTATGCCAATCCCGGCAACGCCTTCTGGCCGACCCTGCATGCGGTCGGCCTGACGTCCGAGCGGCTGACACCGCAGCGCTATCCCGAGCTCCTCACGCTGGGCATCGGGCTGACGGACCTCAACAAGACGGAGTATGGTTCGGACCACGAGCTCAGCCCCGACGCCATGGACGCCGCCGCCCTGCATGCCAAGCTGCGCCGCTTCCGGCCTGCTGCGATCGCCTTCACCAGCAAGCACGCGGCTTCGCTGGCGCTCGGCGTGAAATCGCTGGCCTATGGACGACAGGTCGAGCCAATTGAAGGTGCGGTGGCGTTCGTGCTGGCCTCGCCGTCGGGTCGCGCGCGATCGTTCTGGACCCTGGCGCCGTGGCGCGAAGCGGCGGCCTTCGTGATGGAACGCCGCCTGATGCGCGAGCGCGCGGCATGAGGCGCCGCACGCTGCTCGGCGGCGCGCTCGCCGCACCTTGGCTGACGTCCGCCGTCGCGCGCGCGCAGGACACGGCGGCACCATTGCGCGATCTGGCGCGGCGCGCCACGATCTATCTCTTCCCGGTCAACGAGATGTGCCGCGCGCGATGGCAGGCCACGGTCAACGAGGCCAATCCATTGCGCCAGCGGCTGAACCGCTTCCGCCACATCGCCCAGCTCGCCGATCATCGTGCGCGAACGGTGACGACGCCCAACAACGACACCTTCTATTCGTCGGCGTGGCTCGATCTTTCGATCGAGCCGATGTTCCTCACCGTGCCGCCGGTGGGCGACCTCTACTACAGCTACGCCTTCATGGACCTGTTCACCAACAACTTCGCCTATATCAGCCACCGGCTGTACGGCGGAGAGCCGCCGACACACATGATCGTCGGACCAGGCTGGACAGGCGATTCGCCCTCGGAGGTGAAGCTCGTCCGCTCTCCCACCAACGCGGTGTGGCTGCTGGGACGTATCCTGGTCGACGGGCCGGAAGAAATCGACCGCGTGCGCATCCTGCAGGCGCGCGTGCTGCTCGAAACGCCGGACCAGCGCAACGAGCGGCGCATCCTGGAAACGGGCGAGCTGATGCGCCAGCGCACCGTCGCGCCGGCCGAGCCGGCCGCCGACTGGCCCGCGCCCAATCCCACCGATCCGTTCGACCTGTTCGAAGTGACGATGCGCGCGCTGGGCGAGAGCCCATTGTCGGAGCGAGATCGCGCAGTGTTCGAGGGCCTCTCGCCACTGAAGCTGAGGCCGGGCCGCAAGTTCGACGGCCGTGCCTTCAGCGAGCCCGAGCGGCGCGCCATCAAGGCCGGCATGGAGCAGGGACGCGCCGAGATCCGCGCCGCCGCCAGCCGCTACGGCAAGACGATCGACGGCTGGACCTACGGCGAGCGCCATCTCGGCAACTTCGGCGAGGACTATCTCTATCGCGCGCACGTGGCGCTCACGAATCTCGCGGCACTGGAGCCGGCCGAGGCGGTCTATCTCGCCTGCAACACCGATTCGAACGGCCAGCCGCTGTCGGGCGCAAGCGCCTATCGCCTCACCTTTCCGGCCGACGGCCTGCCGCCGGCGCGCGCCTTCTGGTCGCTCGCCGTGTACGAGGTGACACCGGAGGGCCGCGCCTTCTTCATCGACAATCCGATCGGGCGCTATTCCATCGGCGATCGCACACCCGGCCTGCAGAAAGCTGCCGACGGCTCGCTCACGATCTACCTGCAGCGCGAACGGCCGGACCACGAGCGTGCGGCCAATTGGCTGCCGGCGCCCAGCGGGCCGATGCGGCTGGTGCTGCGGGCCTACGAGCCCGAGGAATCGCTGATCGAGGGCCGCTATCGCGCACCCGGCGTGCAACGCAACTCTCCCTCCTGAGCGGCGTTAGGTTCCGAATAATCTTTCGGAGACCGACATGCCCGAAATCTCTCGCCGCTCCTTCGCAGCAGGGGTCGGCCTGCTGGCTGGCGCCGCGGCCGCGCCGGCGGCAGCGCAACAGCTGCTCGCCGTCGCGAACGCGCCCAAGTTCAGAGCCCAGCCGCTCACCTTCAATCCCGACAAGATCAGGTGGCTGTCGGCCCAGTCGATCACCGAGCATCACGCGATCTATGCAGAGAGCATCAATCGAATGAACGCCATCAGCGAGCAGCTCGCGCAGATGGACTTCGCCAAGGTCGAGCCGGCCGAGATCGGCGAGCTCAAGCGTGAGCAGCAGGCGGTCTACAATTCGTCGCTGATGCACGAGCTCTATTTCGAGTGCGTCGGCGACGCGCCGACCAGTCCCTCCGGCGTGTTCGCGCAGGCGATCAGCCGCGACTTCTCGAGCTTCGATCGCTGGAAGGCCGAGTTCGTCGCCATGGGCAAGGCGTCGACGGACGGCAAGGGCATGGTGATCCTGGCCTATACGCCACGCGACAAGCGACTGATCAATCACCTCGCCGCCGATCACGCCAGCGGCCCGGTCGGCTGCGTGCCGCTGATCGTCATGGACATGTACGAACATGCCTACAAGGCCGACTACGGCAACGATCCCGCCAAGTACGTCGACAGCTTCGTCCAGATGGTCCGCTGGGTGACGCCCGAGCGGCTGTATCGGGAAGCGATCAGGGTGTGATCACGCACCCTGTCATCCCGAGCGTAGCGAGGG
>JAEZHS010000310.1 GCA_023436825.1 Pseudomonadota bacterium
CAGCCCGCGCCGATGCCGAGCGTCAGCCGGCCGGCCGACAGCACGTCACGTTTGAACTTCTGCATCTCGGCCAGCACTGCGTCGACGGTGCTGCCGCCGAAGCCGAAGTCGAGACAGCCGACGCCGATCTCCTTCAGCGTCTTGATGTCGGCGGCGAGCTCGGCCGGCTTGCCGGAGAACAGCCGGCGCTCGCCGTCGCCCGCCTTGGCCGGCGCATTCTCGCCGAACTGCGTGACGCGCAAGGTGAGGCCGACGGCGTCGGGATTGCGGCCGGCTTCGGCTGTCATCTTGCGCAGCCGATCCACCTGCGTCTTGAAGCGCTTCAGGCTGTCCAGTGGATTGGCCGGGTTGGTGCCGATCGGATACCAGGCATCGCCCAGCTGAGCCGTACGGCGCAGCGCCGGGCCGCTCTCGCCGCCGACCCAGATCGGCGGATGCGGCTTCTGCACCGGCTTGGGGTCGAGCAGGATGTTGTCGAAGCGTACATGCTTGCCGACGAACTTGGGATTGGGCTTGGTCCAGAGCTCGATGAAGGCTTTTAGGTACTCGTCGGTAACCTTGCCGCGCTCGGCAAAATCGGGCGCCTGGATCGCCTCGAATTCCTCCTTCATCCAGCCCGCGCCGATGCCGAGCGTCAGCCGGCCGGCCGACAGCACGTCGATGGTCGCGAGCATCTTGGCGGTCAGTACCGCGGGGCGATGCGGCACGACCATGACCGAGGAGACCAGCCGCAGCTTCTTCGTTTTGGCCGCAACGAAGGCCATCTCGATCAGCTGCTCGTGCCGCTCCACACGGGAACCCGCAGGGAATTCACCTGTGTTGCTGTAGGGGTATTTGGCCTCGATGTCGGTCGGGATCACGACATGGTCGCTGAAAGTGGCGTAGTCGAAGCCCATGGCCTCGGCCTCGACCACCAGCTTCACCAATTGATCGGTTGCCGACATTGGCCCGGCGGTGGGTGCGTTGAAGCCGAATTGCATGTCTGGTCTCCTCCAACCCGGTGTCGTTGTCGCCATACTACACGATGCGGGCGGCCCGGATTGCCGCTATCGTCCCGACAACTGGCGTACTCTTGAGGTTGATGATGTCGGAGCTTACCGGGCTGATGGCGGATGCGGCGCGCCTGCGCGACCAGGGTCATGGCCGGCTGATCACATACTCGCGCAAGGTCTTCATTCCGTTGACCAAGCTGTGCCGAGACGTGTGCCACTACTGCACCTTCGCCGAGACGCCGCACGCGAGCCAACCCGCTTACTTGTCGCCCGACGAGGTCTTGGCCATCGCCCGAGCCGGCAAGGAAGCCGGCTGCACCGAGGCGCTGTTCACCCTGGGCGACAAGCCCGAGCTGCGTTACCGCGCCGCGCGCGAGGCGCTGGCCGAGCTCGGCTACGAATCGACCATCGCTTATCTCACCGCGATGTGCGGCAAGGTGCTGCGCGAGACCGGCCTGCTGCCGCACGCCAACCCCGGCGTGATGACCCGCGAGGAGATCGCCGCGCTGCGCGAGGTCACCGCCAGCCAGGGCATCATGCTGGAGTCGACCAGCGAGCGTCTGTGCAAAAAGGGCGGCGTGCATTTCGGCTCGCCCGACAAGCATCCGGCGGTCCGCCTGGAGACCATCCGTCTGGCCGGCGAGCTGAAGGTGCCGTTCACCACCGGCATCCTGATCGGCATCGGCGAGACGCGCGAGGAGCGGCTCGACGCCCTGCGCGTCATCGGTGACCTGCATGCGAAGTACGGTCACATCCAGGAAGTGATCGTCCAGAACTTCCGCGCCAAGTCCGACACCAAGCTCGCCGACGCCGACGAGCCCGACCTCGACGATCTCTGTTGGACCATCGCCCAGGCGCGTTTGATCCTGGGACCGGACATGAACATCCAGGCGCCGCCCAACCTGTCGCCCGGCGTCTATCAGCGCCTGGTTGCCGCCGGCATCAACGACTGGGGTGGCGTCTCGCCGGTCACGCCGGATCACGTGAATCCCGAAGCGCCCTGGCCCGCCGTCGAGGAGCTGGCGCGCAAGAGCGCCGAGACCGGCAAGGTGTTGGTCAACCGGCTCGCCGTCTATCCGTCCTACGTTCGCAAGCCCGAGCTGTGGCTGGCGCCCGAGGTGGCGACGCAAGTGCGCCGCATGGCCGATGCCGAGGGCCTAGCGCGCGACAACGACTGGGCGCCCGGCAACACCGAGCCGCCGCCCGCGCCGCAGGTGCTTTTGCGCGAGGTCGATCCCGAGATCGTGCGCATCGTCGATCGCGCGACCGGCGGCACACGCCTCGACCATCCCGAGATCCAGCGCTTGTTCACCGCGCGTGATGCCGACTATCGCCATGTCACCCAGGCGGCCGATGCGCTGCGCAAGGCGGTGAGCGGCGAGGTCATCCGCTACGTCGTCAACCGCAACATCAACTACACCAACATCTGCTACTTCCGCTGCCGCTTCTGCGCCTTCTCCAAGGGCCGCACGCACGACGACCTGCGCGGCAAGCCCTACGATCTCGCGCTGGAGGAAGTGTCGCGCCGCGCCGTCGAGGCGTGGGAGCGGGGCGCCACCGAGGTCTGCCTGCAGGGCGGCATCCATCCCGACTACACCGGCGAGACCTACGAAGCGATCTGCCGCGCCATCAAGGAAGCGGTGCCGGGCATGCACATCCATGCCTTCTCGCCGCTCGAGGTGACGCAAGGTGCGGCGACTCTCGACCGGCCGATCGACACGTTCCTCGCGGGCCTCAAGGAGGCGGGGCTCGGCACCTTGCCCGGCACAGCGGCGGAAATCCTCGACGACGAAGTGCGCGCCATCATCTGCCCGGACAAGATCAACACCCAGCAATGGCTCGACGTGCAGCGCGCTGCGCACAAGCTCGGCCTGCGCACGACCTCGACCATCATGTACGGCCATGTCGAGACCTCGCTCGCCTGGGCGCGCCATCTGCTGGCGCTGCGCGATCTCCAGGTCGAGACCGGCGGCTTCACCGAGTTCGTGCCGCTGCCCTTCGTGCACATGGAAGCGCCGATGTACCGCCAGGGCCTGGCGCGCCGTGGGCCCACCTTCCGCGAGGCGGTGATCATGCATTCGATTGCCCGCCTGGTGTTGCATCCGGCCATCACCAACATCCAGACCTCGTGGGTGAAGATGGGACCGGCCGGTGCCGCGATCTGCCTGAATGCCGGCGCCAACGATCTCGGAGGCACCTTGATGAATGAGAGCATCTCGCGCGCCGCTGGCACGCAGCACGGCCAGGAATTCCCGCCCGACGCCATGGAGAAGCTAATCCTCTCGATCGGCCGCACGCCGCAGCAGCGCACCACGCTCTATGGCCCGGTCGACGAGGAACGCCGCGCCGCCTCGTTCGTGGCCGCCGACCTGGCGCCGATCGTCTTGACGCCGCCACGTAAGCGGGTGGCGGCTTAGCCACGCACTCCCTGTCATCCCGAGCGAAGCGAGGGACCTTTAAG
>JAEZHS010000761.1 GCA_023436825.1 Pseudomonadota bacterium
CGTACCAGTCTCTGATCAATGAGAGAGGGAGAATGATGAAAAAGCTTCTACTCGGCTCGACCGCCTTGGTCGTCGGCGGAGTGATGGCCGCCCCGGCCATGGCTGCCGATCCGATCAAGATGGGCATCGGAGGTTATTATACCTTCTATGCTCTGGCCGGTAATATCGACTCGACCTACGCCTTCAACGGGTCCTTTACCAACTACAAGGGTCTCACCTTCATGCAGGAAGGTGAAATTCACTTTATCGGCCAGACCAAGCTGGATAACGGCACGTCGGTCGGTCTGACGGTCGAGTTGGAAGCCTGGAACCCGAATTCGGCGACGGCCAACGCCCAGATCGACGAAGCCTTCCTCTTCGCCTTCGGTGACTGGGGTCGTGTCGAGGTGGGCTCCCGCGACGCCGCCTCGTATCGTATGTACTACGGCACGCCGTCCGCCCTGATCGGTTGGGGCGCCATCCAGCACAACCACAACTGGGCCAACGCGTCCGTCATCGCCAACAACAAGGCCTACGGCCGTACGATGGCGACGACCAACACCCCGCAGTGGCAGGACGTCAACCGCATCAACTACTTCACCCCGCGTTTCCAGGGCCTGCAGATCGGTGTCGGCTATGCGCCGAAGCTGAACGTTGCGGCGGGCGCCTTCGGCGCGTCCGGTCCGGGTAACGGCGCAGGCATCTGCGGTTACAACAACGCCACCAACATGAACAACTGCCCGAGCTCCGACTACGCTTGGCAGGATCTGTTCGACGTCGGCGCCAACTACCTGAACAAGTTCGGCGACTTCACCGTCGCTCTGTACGGTGCGTTCGCCTACGCTACGTTCGTGCCCGGCTACTCGCCGTTCGCCCCCGCGGCCAACATGGCGACCGGCGCCAACCTCACCAACTGGAAGCAGTGGGTGGTCGGTGCTCAGTTCGGCTACGCCGGCTTCACCGTCGGTGGCGCGATCGGCTACGACAACAACGGCGCAGGTGCGAACTACTTCACTGGCGTCGACAACGACACCCGCTTCTACACCGCCGGTATCATGTACGAGACCGGTCCGTGGCAGATGTCGTTCATGTGGGCCGGCTTCTACAACACCAACGGCAACGGCTCGTCGAACATCTCGTCGATCGCTGTCGGCACGCAGGCCCAGACGATGACCACCGCGACCTGCGGCGGCGTCCCGGGCGTGAACAGCACCTGCTTCAACGGCAACCCGGCCACGGCGCTGGCGTTCGGCTCCGAGACCATCAACAAGTGGGAAATCGGTGCCAACTACGCGCTCGGACCGGGCGTGAAGCTCACCGGCGGCGCGATGATGTACACCGCGTCGAGCCCCACGAATGCCGGCAGCGGCAACAGCTGGGCGTTCCTGCTCGGTATGGACCTGCGCTTCTAGTCGCAAGTCTGACACGACAACTGGAAAGAGCGGGCGAAAGCCCGCTCTTTCTATTTGTGGCTATTTGTGGCCGGTCGCTGCAAGAAGAGTTGCTTGCCCAGGCCGTGCACTCATAATCGCGCCCATGGCCCGTTCGCACGTCCTGGTGCCCGAGGGCATCAAGCGCATCATCGCCAGTGGCCGCTACAGCGAAGCGGCCGACTCGCTACGAAGCCTCGTCGAGCGCGAGCCTTCGGTGGCCATTCTCACGGCCTTGGCGGACGTCAGCCTCCAGTTGGGCGATCTTGCCGAGGCCAAGGAGAACGCGCTCAAGGCAGTGGACGCCGATTGCCGCGACCACGCGGCGCGGGTGCTGCTGGCCCGCGTGCGGACGGCGCTGGACGAACGTGACGCGGCAATGGCCGATTTCCGCGACGCGCTGAAGCTTGCCCCACCGATGGCGCCATCCGCCGGCGATGGACCGATCGCGGTCCCCGCGCACCAGGCACTGCACAACCTCGAACAGCTCATCTACCTGGAACGGGTCGACAACCTCGCGCCGGGCACGCTGCTGCCGGCGGCCCCAGCCGTGAGAGAACTGGCCCAGCGCAAGCTCAATCAGGTGCTCCAGGGCGCCGGCGAGATCCCCACGATTCCCCTGGGCGGCCAGTACGGTCGGCTCATGGCCGATCCGCCGCTCGTGAGGCACGATGAACCGCCGGCTCCCCTCTGTCTCACCCCGCGGGATTGGAGCGAGGTCGTGCAGGCCTTCGCCGGCGACGGCAAAGGGATCGCCTGCGTCGACCAGCTGCTGACGCCGGAAGCGCTCGCCCAGCTGCAGCGCTTCTGCCTGCGATCGACCGTCTGGCGCCGGCCCTATCCGCCTGGTTACATCGGGGCAAATCCGGAGTCCGGCTTCTTCAGCCCTCTGCTGCTGCAGATCGCGGCTGAGCTGAGACAGGCCATGCCCGAGCTGCTGGGCGAGCATCACCTGAGCTACTGGTGGTCGTTCGTCTGCCAGCACCAGCGTCCAGGCACCGACATCCACGCAGACCAGTCCGACATCAGCCTCAACTTCTGGATCACTCCGGACGCGGCGAACCTGCAGCCCGGCAGCGGCGGGCTGGATGTGTGGGACGTCGCCGCGCCCGCCGACTGGACCTTCTACGACTACAATTTCGGTGGCAGGGACATTCCTGCCTTCCTGAAGAAGGAGGGAGCGCGGCAGACCACGTACGCTTACGCCGAGAACCGGGCGTTGGTCTTCCGAGGCTCCATCTTCCACCAGACGGCGGCCACGCGGTTCGCCGACGGCTTCGAGAATCGCCGGCGCAACGTGACCATGTTGTTCCGACGCACGCGGAGCTAGTGGCTCTGCACGGCTTATGCCTGCTTGGTTCGAGCGGATGCCAGCATTGCTGGCACCGGTGCCCAGTCCCACCAGGATGGCGCGCTCGCTTTCCGGGTCCTCTACGGTGCGAAAGAATTCACTGCAAATTGTCTCCTGCACCATAGTTGTTGACAGAGTGAAGCACTTCAGTTATATTAGGGTCTTGCCGCTGCCTCACGGCGACATCCGTTCTTTGCATTGTTTATGTTTATCCGACACCTTGGGCGCGCCCGGCCGGCGTCGCCGCCATGCCACGTCGCGCGCGCCATCGGCCTGATCGCCGGGCTTCCGAGGCAAAACCGCCAGCCCAAGGGGCGCCGTCCAGCGGGAGGGGCTGCCGGAAATGCAGAAAATGCCGAAATTCACCAGCGAGATGGCTGCACCGCCGCACGCCATGGCGTCTTCGCTCTCGGAAAGGGCCGGCCACGGTGCTTGGCAAATCGCGACGACGAAACGGCCCGGTCCGTCGGCCATTCAGCCGGTCACCCCTCTGTGACGAGCTGCTAGGCCAGTCGGCCGACCACATTGACGAACAGCGTCGGCATGTAGGTGCGCGACACCGGCAGGCGCTCGGTGGCCTGACGGGCCAGCACAGCCCGGTTGTCCTCGTGGTCCAGCACGAGCTGGAAGAGGCCCTGTTCGACCGCTCCCGATCGCGGATCGAGCTCAGGCTTGCCGTCACGCACGACGCGGTAGGCGACGTCGAGGCCGACATCGCCGCCGCTGTAGAACGCCGCCACGATCTCCAGCCGCCCGAACAGGCGCATCAGGCCGCGCACCGAGAACCGCCACAGATCGTCCGGCGTGGCGTGGAAGGCCTGCGACCAGGCGGCCGACACGAAGACGTGGCCGCCGGGTCTCAGCAAGCCCTCTATGTTGCGCGCCGCCCGCCAGGGATCGCGCGTATGCTCCAGCACGTGGCAGCACAGGACGAGGTCGAACGCCTCCTCGCCCAGGCCGGCCTTCAGGCTGGCCGCGGATTCGCAGATATCGAGCACGCGGTCGACATTGGCGCCGTCCTCGAGATCCATGCCGAGGAAGCGGCTTTTGGCGAATCGCTTGTTTACCAAGCTGCGCCAGTTGAGAACGTTGCGATCCGAAACCAAAGTGCGCGAACCAACCTGCAGCACACGAGGTATCCGCCGACCGACTGACGCGGCCACGCGGTCGAACAGCGCTTCGGTCTCGTGCGTGACAGTCGTGCCGACGATGCGCAGTTCCTTGCTCTCCGAAGGGGGCGCGTCGCCGGCCGGATTCATTCGCGCACCACCACGATGTGCATGCGCCGCGGCCCATGGGCGCCGAGCTCGATCGTCTGCTCGATGTCGCCGGTGCGCGAGGGGCCGGTGATGGTGTTGACGGTCCGCGGCATGCCGTTCTTGCCGTAGCGCGCGCGCAGCCGCGCCCATACGTCCTCGTAGCCGCCGACGATATCGCCTTCGCGCAGCACGACGATGTGCGTATCGGGCAGAAGGTTCAGCGTCACCGGATGGTCGGGGCCCGACGCCGTCACCAACGTGCCGGTCTCGGCGATTCCGGCAAAGGCGCCGGTGATCGAAACATGGTCGCTGCCCTCGCCACGCCCGCGGCGCAGCGACAGCATCTTCTGGCTGGCCCAGTCGTAACCGTCGAGTGCTGCGCCCGGCGCCATCGCCGCCTCGGCCGGCAGATTGCTGCGCGCCAGGTAGTTGGCGACTTCGGCCGGCACGTCGGCCGCCGCCACGCGCGCCACCGTAGCATTGTTGGCTTCAGCCCACTGGCAGAACAGCGCCACCTTGTCGGGCTGCGGGAGGTTGGCACGCGCCACCGCCGGACCGCGCGGCGGCTCGGCCAGCCGGGCCTCGACAGCCTGGCGCTGGGCGCCCGAGAGCTCGCCGCGACGATGTGAGCGGCGGATGCTGCTCAGGATCGTAGACCGGGCGTCGCTCATGGCTTTCTGCGCTTCCATTGGGCATGGAACGTGCCGCCCGGCTGCGGCGCAGGAAAGTCGCGAAAACGCGTCCAGCCACCGGCGAACGGCAGGGCGCCGTAACGGCCGGCGGCGCGGCCGAACAAGGCGAGCATGCGGTTGGCGAGGCCTGTGAGGCGCTTGTAGAGGCGGGGCCGTCGGGCGACGAAACTCCATAGCGCCAAGCCCCGGCGCGCGGCCTTGGGCGTGAGATGCCGCTCGAACTCGCGCTCGCGCCAGTGCCGCATCAGGCCGGGCAGGGGGATGCGCACCGGGCAGACACTTTCGCAACGGCCGCAGAACGTCGAGGCATTGGGCAGGTTGGACGCTTCCTCGACGCCCAGCAGCTGCGGCGTCAGCACCGCGCCGATCGGGCCGGGATAGACCCAGCCGTAAGCATGACCGCCGATCGCGCCATAGACCGGGCAATGGTTCATGCAGGCGCCGCAGCGGATGCAGCGCAGCATGTCCTGCATCTCGGTGCCCAGCACCGACGAGCGGCCGTTGTCGAGGATGACGACGTGGTAGTGCTCCGGGCCGTCGAGATCGCCCGGCCGCCGCGGCCCGGTGTTGAGGGTCGTGTAGGACGACGATTCCTGGCCGGTCGCCGAGCGTGCCAGAACGCGCAGCAGCACGGCGGCATCCTCGAGCGTCGGGATCACCTTCTCGATGCTGGCCAGCACGATGTGCATCCTGGGCAAGGTGTTCGACAGATCGGCATTGCCCTCGTTGGTGACCAGCATCGACGAGCCGGTCTCGGCCACCAGGAAGTTGGCGCCCGTCAGCCCGACATCGGCGTCGAGGAACTTCTGGCGCAAGACGTAGCGCGCCTCGGCGACAAGATCGTTGCGCTCGGTCAGGCGCTTGGTGAAGCCGAGCTTGCTGTGGGCCTCGAGGAATGTGTCGGCGACCTGATCCTTGGTAAGATGCACGGCGGGCGCGATGATATGGCTCGGCGGCTCGTGGCGGAGCTGGATGATGTATTCGCCGAGATCGGTCTCGATCGGCGCGATGCCCTGTGATTCCAGATGGTCGTTGAGGCCGATCTCCTCGGACACCATCGACTTCGACTTGGCCACGGTGCGCGCGTTCATGCTGCGGCAAAGGTCGGTGATGATCCGCCGCGCATCGGCTGCCGTCGGCGCCCAGTGGACGTGGCCGCCGAGGCCCGTGACCTTGCGTTCGAACTCCTCGAGATAGAAGTCGAGGTTGGCCAGGGTGTGGTTCTTGATGTCGCGCGCGCGATCGCGCAGCGCCTCGAATTCCGGCAACCGTTCGGCCGCCTGTCGACGGCGCTCGGAGAAGCCGACTTTCAGCTTCGCAAGCGAGTCCTGCAGGTCAGGATCGACCAATGCCGCATGGGCATTTTCCTTGAAGTCGTGCGCCGTCGATTGCATCAGCGGGTCTCCGGCTTGCGAGTGGAGGCCTCGCCGACGGCGGCGATGTCGCCCATGTCGGCCAGCACCTCGGCGACGTGGCGCACCTGCACCGTGCTGCCTTCGCGCTGCAGCTTGCCCGCCATGTTCATCAGGCAACCGAGATCGCCGGCCAGCAGCGTCCCGGCACCGACGCTCGCGATGTCGGCCGACTTCTCGCCGACCATGGCGTTGGAGATCTCGGGATATTTCACGCAGAACGTCCCACCGAAGCCGCAGCAGACTTCGGGCGACTTCATTTCGCGCAGGCTGAGCCCCTCCACCGATCCCAAGAGCCGGCGCGGCTGTTCCTTGACCCCGAGCTCGCGCAGGCCGGAGCAGGAATCGTGATAGGTGACGACCCCGTCATAGCGCGCCGTGACCCTGGTGACGCCCAGCACGTCGACCAGGAACGCCATCAGCTCATAGCTGCGGCCAGCAAGGTGTTCGGCGCGCGCCTTCATGACCGGATCGTCGTCGAACAGGCCCGGATAGTGATGGCTCAGCATGCCGCCGCACGAGCCCGAGGGGGCGACCACGGCGTCGTAGCCCTCGAAGGCATCGATGACCTGGGCCGCGATCGCCCGGGTCGTGGCCCGGTCGCCGGAATTGTAGGCCGGCTGGCCGCAGCAGACCTGCAGGGGCGGGACCTCGACCGTGCAGCCGGCGTCCTCCAGGAGCTTTACGGCGGCGAAACCGATCGAGGGTCGAAACAAATCGACCAGGCAGGTGACGAAGAGCGCGACTCGGCGCGGCGATGTCGACGTTTTGGCGGATGATGCTGACACGGGAGCCACATTGGCAGCCGCAAAAATGCGGTGCAACGGGACCTTCTTAGAAAGATTCCACCTTGGGGCGGCAA
>JAEZHS010000449.1 GCA_023436825.1 Pseudomonadota bacterium
ACCAGAACTATGCGCTCGACCTCATGAGCCTGCGTTACGGCTCGGTACGCGATCGCGCAATGGTGTTCTCGAAGTAGAAAGAATTCACGCCCCTCGGTCGATGCAGTGACAGCACTGCCTGCACGTCGGTCGAGCGACGCAAGTCGTGGTGTGGATGACGCGGTGGGCCTCTATAAGTGGCCCCTTCTGGAGCCCAAAAAGTCGCAACAAAAGAACCCGGCAATGGGCGGCGAGGCGCGGCGATCGCTTATTATACTATAGTTATTTACAAGCACGGCGGTTTTGGATAGAGTCCAGGCGTCTGTCATGCATCGTTCATATCGAGAGACTAGGCGGCCTTGCGGTACTGCAAACCGCCCAGTGCCGGGACGGGATCGGCGCCGATCTGGCGCAGCAGCGAGCCGAGGTCGTAGTGGAAGCGCTCCGACAGCATCAGCCCGTCCTTGAAGGCGAGCACGACGACGAACGGCTGCACGATCGGGCGCTGCGTGGGCTCGATGCCGAGGAAACGGCCGATATGGCGGCCATGCCAGGTCGCTTCGGCCATGTAGCCGCCGTCCTCGAGCCAGCCGCCGCGCTGGCCGGGGCCGCGCTTCACCGTGACGTCGAAGGTGGTCCACCATTGCCTGTAGTGGGCCGCGGCGCCCTCGTGGTCATGCCAGCACTGCCCGGTCGCGAGGTCTTCGAAATGGCAGTCGGGATGGAGGGTGGCGAGCGTGCCCGGCAGGTCCTGGCCGTTCTCGGCCACGAGATGGCGGCGCACCAGATCGGCGAGGGACGTGTCGGCGAGCTGCTGGTCCATGGTGGTCGATCCTCTGCTAGATTCACATTCTGATGAAATATAAGAACTCTGATAACCGGCGCAAGGCGGTGCCCCGCCCCGGCGAGGGCAAGCGTGGCCCTGAGGGCCATCTCGGCTACCTGGTGCGGCAGGCCAACGTCGCGGTGCGCGCCGCCATGGAGAAGGCCCTGGCGGGGCTCGACGTGACGCCGCCGCAGTTTGCCGTCCTCACCATGATCGCGGCCTATCCCGGGGCCTCGGGGGCGGACCTGGCGCGGCTCACCTTCCTGACGCCGCAGACCATCAACGTGATCGTGGGAAATCTCGAAAAAGCCGGCGCCATCGAAAAGTCGGCACACGCCGTGCATGGCCGTATCCTGCAATTGACGGCGACGCCCAAGGGGCTTGCCCTGCTTCGGCGCTGCCGCGCCCGCGTCAACGAGATCGAGGAGCGGCTGGCCGGGCTGGTCGGGCGCGACGAGGAGCGGGTGGTGCGGCAATGGCTGAGCGCAGTGGCCGAAACGCTGGCCGGGGAGCGGTGAGGGCGCTAGATTTTCCACTGGGTGGAAGGTCATGGCGCTGTAACGTCGGCGTCATGGAGGACATGTAGCGCTTAACAACTGGGAGAAGGGGAGCAGATGATCAGCACCGATTTCGTGCGCCGGACCGCCATTGCGGGTCTGGCGGCCATTGCCACCGTTGGGCTCAGCCTGCCGGCCATGGCGCAGAAGACCAGGCTGACGGTCTACACGGCCCTGGAGAACGACCAGCTCGATCCCTTCAAGAAGGCCTTCGAGGCCGACAACAAGGACATCGAAATCGCCTGGGTGCGCGACTCGACAGGCGTCGTCACCGCCAAGCTGATCGCCGAGAAGGACAATCCGCGCGGCGACGTGATCTGGGGCCTGGCCGCATCGAGCATCGCGCTGTTCAGCACCATGGGCATGCTCGACCCCTACACGCCGGCCGGTGCGGACAAGATCAAGCCGATGTTCAAGAGCGGCAAGTCGCCCGAGACCTGGGTCGGCATGGACGCCTATCTGTCGCTGATCTGCTTCAATACGGCGGAAGGCAAGAAGGGCAACAAGGCGCTACCCACGAGCTGGGCCGATCTCATCAAGCCCGAATACAAGGATTCGATCGTGATGCCGAACCCGGCCTCGTCGGGCACCGGCTATCTCACCATCGCCGCCTGGCTGCAG
This sequence comes from Pseudomonadota bacterium, assembly GCA_023436825.1. The sequence continues at coordinate 1,984 of JAEZHS010000449.1, forward strand.
ATCATGGGCGAGGAAGCGGGCTGGAAGTACATGGACGCCCTGCACCAGAACATCGCCCAGTACATCCATTCCGGTTCGGCGCCCTGCGTGCAGGCCGCCAAGGGCGAGCGCCTGATCGGCATCGGTCTCGACATGCGCGGCGCCTCGGAGAAGACCAAGGGCGCTCCGGTCGACCTCATCGTCCCGAAGGAAGGCCTCGGATGGGAGCTCGAGGCCACGGCCATCATGAAGGGCACCAAGAACCTCGCCGCCGCCAAGAAGCTCGCCGACTGGGCCGTCACCAAGAAGGCCAACGAGCTCTACGCCAAGACCTATGCCGTCGTCGCCTATGACGGCGTCGTGGCGCTGCCGCAGAACTATCCGGCGAATGCCGAGAAGGCGATGATCAAGAACGACATGGAGTGGATGGCCAAGAACCGCGAGCGCATCCTCGCCGAATGGACCAGGCGCTACGACGGCAAGTCGGCGCCGAAGAAGTGACATGCGAAGCATGTCATCCCGAGCGCAGCGGGGGACCTTTCTCATGATTGCAAAGGTCCCTCGGCCTTCGGCCTCGGGATGACCGCCATGGCGTACCTCCAGATCCGCAACCTCACCAAGCGCTACGGCACGTTCACGGCGCTGGACGACGTCTCGCTCGATATCGAGCAGGGCGAGTTCGTCTGCTTCCTCGGTCCCTCGGGCTGCGGCAAGACGACGTTGCTGCGGGCGATCGCGGGCCTCGATCCACAGAGCTCCGGCACGATCCACCAAAAAGGCGTCGACGTGTCGGCGCTGCCGCCGGCCAAGCGCGACTTCGGCATCGTCTTCCAGTCCTATGCGCTGTTCCCCAACCTCAACGTCGGCGACAATGTCGGCTATGGATTGGTGAATCGGCGCATGCCGCGGGCCGATATCGCCTTGAAGGTCGAGGAGTTGCTCGACCTCGTCGGGCTGCCGGCCTCTGTGCGCAAGTATCCCGCCCAGCTGTCCGGCGGCCAGCAGCAGCGCGTGGCGCTGGCCCGTGCGCTTGCGACCTCGCCGGGCCTGCTGTTGCTCGACGAACCCCTGTCGGCGCTCGACGCGCGCGTGCGGCTCCGGCTGCGCCACGAGATCAAGGCCCTGCAGCGCCGGCTCGGCGTCACCACCATCATGGTCACGCACGACCAGGAGGAGGCGCTCACCATGGCCGACCGCATCGTGGTCATGAACCACGGCGTGATCGAGCAGGTGGGACCGCCGCAGGAGATCTACCGGAGGCCCACGACCTCCTTCGTCGCCGACTTTGTCGGGTCGATGAACTTCCTGCCGGGCCGGCTCGCCATGCCGGACCTCGTCACGGTGGCCGGTCTTTCGTTCGCCTGCCTGCCGCAGGACGGCCTGGCGCCCGGCAAGGACGTGCGGGTCTGCATCCGGCCGGAGGACGTGAAGGTCCGCGACCTGCCGGCCGACGTGATCAATCGCGTGCCGATCGAGGTCGCCGACCTCGATTTCGTCGGCGCCTTCTGTCGCGCCAGCCTCAAGGTGCGCTCCGAACCGCAGGTCGCGCTCACCGCCGACTTCTCGTCGAACCTCATCCGCGATCTCGGTGTGCAGCCGGGCAGTCATCTCGACGTGGCGCTGCCGCCCGACCGGCTGCGGGTGTTCGCGGCGTGACGGGGGCAGCGTGACGCTGACGCTTCCGGCGGCACGTCCGACCCGAATCGGCATATCGCGCGACGACCTCGTGATGCGTGCCGGTGTCGTTGCGCTGGCCGTCGTCCTGCTGGTGATCGTCGGCCTGCCTTTGTGGGCGCTGCTCGCCAAGGGCTTCGAGGATCGCGACGGCAACTTCGTCGGGCTGGCGAACTTCGTCACCTATTTCTCGACGCCGGCACTGTTCGATTCCGTGCTGAACTCGATCTACGTGGCGATCGTCGCCACGGTGATCGTCGTGCCGCTGGCCTTCACTTACGCCTACGCATTGACGCGGGCCGTGCTGCCGGTGCGCTGGCTGTTCCAGGCCATCTCGCTGATTCCGATCTTCGCGCCCTCGCTGCTGCCCGGCATCGCCCTGATCTACCTGTTCGGCAACCAGGGCATCCTGAAGGGCCTGCTGGGCGGCGCGATCTACGGCTTCGACGGCATCGTCGTCGCCCAGGTCTTCTACTGCCTGCCGCACGCCATCCTGATCCTGTCGACGGCCCTCGCGACCGCCGACGCCCGCCTCTACGCGGCGGCCGAGGTGCTGGGCACGCGCAAGCTGCGTGTCTTCCTCACCGTGACCCTGCCGGGCGCCAAGTACGGCCTGATCAGCGCCGCGCTGGTGGTGTTCACGCTGGTGATCACCGATTTCGGCATCCCCAAGGTGATCGGCGGCAACTACAACGTGCTGGCGACCGACGTCTACAAGCAGGTGATCGGCCAGCAGAACTTCTCGATGGGCGCCGTGGTCGGCATGGTGCTGCTGGCGCCGGCGGCGCTGGCCTTCATCGTCGATCGTATCGTGCAGCGCCAGCAGGTCGCGCTGCTCACCGCCCGCGCCGTGCCGCTTGTGCCCAAGCCGCAGACCGGACGCGATGCTTTGTTCACGGCCTTCTGCGCGCTCGTCGCGTTCGGCATCCTGGGCATCCTCGCCACGGCGATCTGGGGGTCGCTGATCAAGTACTGGCCGTACAATCTCAGCCTGACGCTGGACAACTACGACTTCGCCAAGTTCGACGCCAACGGCTGGGACTCGTACTGGAATTCCATCGAGATGGCGCTGGGTGCGGCGGTCTTCGGCACGGCGCTGGTGTTCGTGGGGGCCTGGCTCAACGAGAAGACCAGGGCGTTCCACATCATGCGCGGCGTGGTGCAGTTCCTGGCGTTCCTGCCGATGGCGGTGCCGGGCCTGGTGCTGGGCCTGGGCTACATCTTCTTCTTCAATGCCGCCGGCAATCCGCTCAACTTCCTCTACGGCACCATGGAGATCCTGGTGATCAACTGCGTGGCGCACTTCTACACCGTCGGGCACCTGACGGCGACGACGGCGCTGAAGCAGATCGATCCCGAGTTCGAGGCGGTGTCGGCCTCGCTCAAGGTGCCGATGTGGCGCACCTTTGCGCGCGTGACCGCACCGATTTGCCTGCCGGCGATCCTCGACATCGCGATCTATCTCTTCGTCAACGCCATGACCACGGTGTCGTCGGTGATCTTCCTCTACTCGCCCGACACCAAGCTCGCCTCGGTGGCGGCGGTGAACATCGAGGAGGCGGGCACCGCGGCGGCCGCGGCGGCGCTGTGCGTCGTGATCGTGATCACCTCGGCCGGGGTCAAGGCCTTCCACCTGCTGGCCGACCGCTTCCTGCTCGACCGCGTACAGGCCTGGCGCCGCCGTTAGTGCTGGGGGTGCGCGACGGGAGTCGCGCCCAAGCAGATCAGGCGCTCTTGACGGTGTCCATCAGGTAGCCGGCGCCGCGGATCGTGTGGATCTGCACGTTGGCGCCCGCTTCGGCCAGAATCTTGCGCAGGCGGTGGACATAGACCTCGATCGCGTTGGAGGCGACGTCCTGCGAGGAGCCGAAGACCTGGCCCTGCAACGAATCGTGCGACACGACCTTGCCGCTGCGCTTGAGCAGCACTTCGAGCACGTCGACCTCGCGCGCCGGCAGGCTCAGCATCCGGCCATCGACGATCGCCTGGCGACCGTCGGTCTTGAGCGAGACGTTGCCCAACGTCAGCATCGGTCCGTCCAGTCCGGGCGAGCGGCGCAGCAGCGCCTGCAGGCGGGCTATGAGCTCGTCGGTCGAGAACGGCTTCACCATGTAGTCGCTGGCGCCCTTGTTCAGGCCGCCGACCCGGTCGTCCAGCCCGCCGCGCGCCGACAGGATGAGGACGGGCGTCTGGTCACGCCGGCGGCGCATCTGGTCGAGCAGGGTGAGCCCGTCGGCATCGGGCAGGCCGAGGTCGAGCACCACGGCGGCGTACTGCACGGTGCGCAACGAGGCTTCCGCATCGCCGACATTCTGTGCCGAGTCGACATCGAGGCCCGCCCTGGAGAGTGCTTTCGTGACGAGCGCGACGAGCTCGACATTGTCTTCGACGACCAACACTCGCATGTGTTTCTGGCCCCGCTGTCCCTTGCTCAGCCAATCGTAAGTCGCCGGCCCCGACGCGTCGAGGTCGGGGTCAGCAACGTGTAAGCATCCCCGTCAGCCGGGCGTAATGCGATGCCGACGGTGTATAGTGGCAACCATGAGACAGCTCCGGATTCCCGCGGTCTACATGCGCGGCGGCACCAGCAAGGGCGTGTTCTGCCTGGCCGACGACCTGCCGTCGGACCCTGCGGCACGCGACCGCATCCTGATGCGCGTGATCGGCAGCCCCGATCGCTACGGCAAGCACACCGACGGCATGGGCGGCGCTACCTCGAGCACCAGCAAGGTCGTCATCCTGTCGAAGTCCAAGCGCGTGGGCTGCGACGTCGACTACCTGTTCGGCCAGGTCGCCATCGACAAGCCCCTCGTCGATTGGTCGGGCAACTGCGGCAACCTCAGCGCCGCGGTCGGCCCGTTCGCCATCAGCGCGGGCCTGGTCGACGCACCGGCCGACGGCCTGGCGACGGTCAACATCTGGCAGGCCAACATCAGGAAGAAGATCGTCAACCGCGTGCCGATGAGCGGCGGCGAGGTGCGGGAGCTGGGCGACTTCCAGCTCGACGGTGTGGCGTTCCCGGCAGCCGAGATCCAGCTCGAATTCCTCGATCCGGCCGACGACGAAGGCGGCGAGGGCGGTCCGACCTTTCCCACCGGCAACCACATCGACGTGCTCGACGTGCCGGGCATCGGCAAGGTCGAGGCGACCCTGATCAATGCCGGCAACCCCACGGTGTTCGTCGACGCGGCGCAATTGGGGCTCACGGGCACCGAGCTGCAGGGCGACGTCAACGGCGACAAGGCGCTGCTCGGACGCGTCGAGGCCGTGCGTGCGCTGGGCGCCGTCGCCATGGGTGGCGCGGCGACGTCGGAGGAGGCTACCGCCAGGCGGCCGCACACGCCCAAGCTATCGTTCGTCGCCAAGCCGGCGGGCTACACCGCCTCCGACGGTCGCACCGTCGAGGCGGGCTCGATCGACCTGCTGGCCCGCATCTTCTCCATGGGTGTGCTGCACCACGCCATGACCGGCACCGGCGCGGTCGCCATCGCCGCCGCGGCGGCCATCCCGGGCACCATCGTGCATCGCGTGGCGCCGGCCGGCCCCGACGGCCGCGTGCGCTTCGGCCATCCGTCGGGCAGCCTCAAGGTCGGCGCCGAGGTCGAGAAGGACGGCAATCGCTGGGCGGTGAAGAAGGTGATGATGAGCCGTTCCGCGCGCCGGCTCATGGAGGGCTGGGTGCGGGTGCCGGCGCCGTAAGTCATGTGATACGACTACAGCGAAATGTTCGACGGCAATCGAGTCACGGCGCATACGCGCTCGCGCTATCCCATCTTCCAGTCGCCGATGACCTGGATCGCCCGCGCGCCGCTGGTATCGGCGGTCTCGGCCGCAGGCGGCATGGGCCCGCTGGAGAACTCGATCCGCGACCTGTCCGTCACGCAGCGCGAGTTCACCGCCATCCGCGCCGCCACCAACCGGCCGTTCGGCGTGAACCTGCCGGATCGCTACCTGCAGATGGATCCCAAGGAGGAGAGCGCCATCATCGACTGGCTGCTGGGCCAGGGCATCCACTTCGTCACGACGTCGGCCGGCGATCCGACGCGCTACACCAGGATGCTCAAGGACGCGGGCGTCACGGTCTATCACGCGACGGCGACCCTGCGCGGCGCCATCAAGGCGGTCGATGCCGGCGTCGACGGGCTGATCGTCGAAGGCGCAGAGAGTGCGGGCCTGCGCAATCCCGAGGAGGTCCATACCTTCGCATTGCTGCAGGCCGTTCGCGAAAAAGTCGACGTGCCGATCGTGGCGGCAGGCGGCATCGTCGACGGCCGCGGCATGGCGGCGGCCTTCGCGCTGGGCGCCGAGGGCGTCACCATGGGCACGCGCTTCGTCGCCTCGTTCGAAAGCCCGGTGCACCTGAACTACAAGCAGGCGATCGTGGCAGCGCCGATTACCGGCACGTCGCTGACCGACAATCCGCCGCGCGCCCGATCACGCGGGCTGCGCACGCCCTATGCCGTCGAGGTCGCCGAGGGCAAACGCGAGCGCCTGCCGCGCAACGCCACGCTCGACATGCTTTACGTCAACGGCGACGTCGACAACACCTCGGGCGCCGCCGGCGAAAGCGCCGGCCTGATCCACGAGATCAAGTCGGTCCGCCAGATCGTTGACGACACGATCGACAGCTTCTGGCGCGAGATCGACCGGCTGGCGCGGCTGCGGCCTTGCTCGCTTTCATTTCCTCCCCCATCACACCCCATCACACGCAGGGGTGTCCGGGGAAATTTAAGCATAGGCGAAGGCCATTTGGTTAGGGCAGCCTCGAGGTGCAGCCCTGGCGGGGTTTGATCGGTTTGGCTTGTCGATGAGGGCGACGGTGCCGCGCGTTAG
>JAEZHS010000500.1 GCA_023436825.1 Pseudomonadota bacterium
CAGGCGCTGGCCGGCGATTCGACCGACAACGTGCCGGGCGTGCCGGGCATCGGCGTGAAGACCGCGGCCCAGCTCATCAACGAGTACGGCGACCTCGAAACGCTTCTGCAGCGCGCCGGCGAGATCAAGCAGCCCAAGCGGCGCGAGGCGCTGCAGCAGAACGCTGAGCTGGCGCGCATCTCGCGCAAGCTGGTCACGCTCAGGGACGACGTGCCCGCGCCCGCCGACCCGGACAGCTTCGACAAGAAGAAGCCCGACCCCAACGTGCTGCTGCCCTGGCTGGAACAGCAGGGCTTCAAGAGCCTTCTGGCGCGCTACACCGGCGAGCTCGGCGAGGCCACGGCCCCCGTCGCGCCGGCGGCGCCCGTCCCTGCCGACAAGCCCGCTCTACCCGCGCCCGAGCCCAAGCCTGCGCCCGCGCCGGCACGCGCCAAGTCCAACCAGCCCTTCACTGCCGCCGATTACGAACTGATCACCGACGAAAAGGCGCTCGACGAGTGGATCGCCGAGGCGACCAAAGCCGGCACCGTGGCCTTCGACTGCGAGACCGACGCGCTCGACGCCAACAATGCCGGTCTGGTCGGCGTGTCGCTCGCCCTGCTCGAGGGCCCGTGGGGCAACGTCAATTCGACCAGGCGGCGCGCCGCCTACCTGCCGCTCGGCCATCGCAAGCCCGGCGGCGAGGCGCAGGGCGCCCTCGACCTCGCTGGCGATGGCGCCGGGAAGGACGCGGGCGACCTGCTGCCCGGCCAGATCCCTTTCAAGACGGCGATGGCCAAGCTGAAGCCCTTGCTCGAGGACCCGTCGATTCTCAAGGTCGGCCAGAACATCAAGTACGACATGTGTGTCTTCCGCCAGCACGGCATCGAGGTCGGGCCGGTCGACGACACCATGCTGATCTCCTTCGTGCTCGACGCCGGCAAGCACAATCACGGGATGGACGACCTCGCCAAGCTCTATCTCGGCCAGGACACCATCAAGTTCTCCGACGTGGCGGGCAGCGGCGCCAAGCAGGTGAGCTTCGACAAGGTGCCGATCGACAAGGCGCGCGATTACGCCGCCGAGGACGCCGACGTCACCATGCAGCTGTGGGCGCAGTTCAAGCCCCGGCTTGCCCGCGAGCAGATGGTAAGCGTCTACGAAACCATCGAGCGGCCGCTGATCCCCGTGCTGCTCGGCATGGAGCAGGCCGGCATCAAGGTCGACGCGCCGCAGCTCAAGAAGCTCTCGTCCGAGTTCGAGAAGCGCATGCTCGAACTCGAGCAGGAGATCCACAAGGTCGCCGGCCGGCCGTTCAACGTCGGCTCGCCCAAGCAGCTCGGCGAAATCCTGTTCGACGAGCAGAAGCTGCCCGGCGGCCGGCGCAACAAGAACGGCTCATGGGCGACCGACGTCAGCATCCTGGAAGACCTTGCGGCCCAAGGCCACGCGCTGCCAGTCAAGATCATGGAGCATCGCCAGATCTCGAAGCTCAAGGGCACCTACACCGACGCCCTGGTGCGTGAGCTCGACGCCAAGACCGGCCGCATCCACACCTCCTACCAGATGACCGGCGCCGCCACCGGCCGGCTCGCCTCGACCGAGCCCAACTTGCAGAACATCCCGGTGCGCACCGAGGAAGGCCGCAAGATCCGCCAAGCCTTCATCGCCGAGCAGGGCCACAAGCTGATGTCGGCCGACTACTCGCAAATCGAGCTGCGCCTCTTGGCCCACGTGGCCGACATCGCCTCGCTCAAGGAGGCGTTCGAGCGCGGCGACGACATCCATGCCATCACCGCCAGCGAGATGTTCGGCGTGCCCGTCAAGGGCATGGACCCGATGGTGCGCCGACGCGCCAAGGCCATCAATTTCGGCATCATCTACGGCATCTCGGCGTTCGGTCTCGCCAACCAGCTCGGCATCGGCCAACCCGAGGCGCGTGAGTACATCGCCAAGTACTTCCAGCGCTATCCCGGCATTCGCGACTACATGGAGCGGACCAAGGAGTACGCGCGCAAGAACGGCTACGTGAAGACGCCGTTCGGCCGCAAGATCCATCTGCGCTTCATCAACGACAAGAGCCAGGGCATGCGCGCCTTCGCCGAGCGCGCCGCGATCAACGCGCCCCTGCAGGGCGGCGCCGCCGACATCATCAAGAAGGCGATGATCAAGCTGCCGGGCGCGCTCAAGGCCGCCAGGCTCAAGGGCCGCATGCTGCTGCAGGTGCACGACGAACTGCTGTTCGAGGTGCCCGACAAGGAGATCGACAGGACCAAGGACGTCACCCGCAAGGTGATGGAGGGCGCAGCCACGCTCTCGGTGCCGCTGGTGGTCGAAACCGGCGTCGGCGACAACTGGGCGGCGGCGCACTAGGCCATGCGCTCGCTTTGGTCAGTGGCGGCCGCCGTCGGATTGGTCGCGGCTCCCGCGCAGGCACAGGACCCGGCGCAGGAATGGGCGCTGCCCGCAACGGGTCAGCTGCACGGCTCGAAGGCGGTCATCGAGAGTCAGCCTTGCTGCGGGTCGAGCCGCAACGCCCGGGTCCACAGCCCCGACACCGCCGCGCTGGCGAAGTGGTCGGGCCTCGCGGCGCGCGACGGCCGCACCCTGATGCTCAAGCTCGCCGGCAACCGCACGCTCAGGCTCACCGACTGCGACGACCAGAGCGGATGCGAGGCGGACGACACGCGCATCCACCGGCTGGTCGACTGGTGGCCGCAGCATCGCCTCTATGTCGTGCTGGTCGGGCTCTACGAGGAGAGCGTGGCCTATCTCGTGTCCGAACGCGATGGCCGCACCTTCGTCGCCACCGCGCCGCCGCTGCTGTCGCCGTCCGGCCGCCAAGCCGTCGCCCTGGTGTCCAACCTGATGTCGGGCGTCGATCTGGAAATCTTCGATTTCAGCCGCAATCCGCCCCTGGCAGCCAAGATCACGACGATGCCGGACTGCAGCGGCGCCGGCCCGAACTCGTTCCTGCGGCCGATCCCGGTCTGGACCGACGAGACGCATGTGACCTTCGAAGGCGAATCGCCCCTGCCCGAGGACAAGCCCAACACCAAGCAGCTTCTGCGGGTCGAGGGCGGCAAGGGCCAATGGCAATGTTGAGAGCGAGGAGAGACGAGCGATGAAGATGATCCGCGGTGCTGCGGCGTTGGCTACCGTCGTCGCTGTCTTCGCCGTACCGTCTTACGCTCAGACGGAGAAGCAGAACGAGCGCACCGCCCTACCCTCCAAGGGCCTTCTGTGGGGCTCGAAGATGACCGTCGAGGCCCAGCCCTGCTGCGCGCCAGTTCCGGGAGCGAAGCCTGTCGATCGGTCGGATGCAGCGGTGTTGTCCAAGGTGTCCGACCGCGCTTCACGCGACGGGCCCATCCTTCGACTCAAGCTGCAGGATGGGCGGACACTGAAGATCACCGATTGCAACGATCAGGCCGCCTGCGAGGCCGAGCGCTTCCGCGTCCACCGCTTGGCGGCGTGGTGGCCCGCCCAGCGCCTCTACGTCGTGAATGTCGGGCTCTACGAGGACGGCATGGCCTACTTGATCTCGGAGCGTGATGGACGCACGACGCGGGTGACCGCGGTGCCGGTTCTGTCGCCATCGGGACGCCGGGCGGTCGCCCTGACATCCAACCTGATGGCGGGCATCGAGCTCAACCTCATCGACCTCGGCGGCGATCCGCCGACTGTGCTCGAGGTTTCGGAGATGCCGGCGTGCGCCGGCACGGACCCCAATGCTTTCCTGCGGCCGAGGCCTGTCTGGGTCGATGATTCGCAGGTGCGTTTCGAGGGGGTGTCGGCGCAACCCGGCGACAAGCCCGACACCAAGCAGCTTCTGCGGCTGGGTACCGGTTCACCGAAATGGGAATGCTGAAAGAGGAAGACGAGCCATGAAGATCTGGGGTCGCGCCAATTCGATCAACGTGCAGAAGGTGCTGTGGGCCGCCGACGAGTGCGGCATCACCCACGAGCGCACCGATGTCGGCGGCGCCTTCGGCGGCAACGACCAGAAATGGTACCTCGACATGAACCCCAACGGCGTCGTGCCG
>JAEZHS010000567.1 GCA_023436825.1 Pseudomonadota bacterium
GCGACAGGGGCGTCGGGCAGCCACTTGAACATCAGCATGAAGAGCACGCTGATGACGACGAAGGAAACGACGAATCCCGCCGTGTGCAGCAGGGGCGCCGGAATGAAAGTGCCGAAGTTCCGCGTCAAGGCTGCCAAACCCGCCGTCAGCAGCATCGACACCAGCAGCAGGAAACCGACCGTCAGGACGCCGGCCAGCGAGAGCACGTAGTTGCGCGTGAAGCTCCAGAGGCCGCTCCCGGGTTTGGGTTCCACCTCCCAGACGACGTTCAGCGCTTCCTTGAGCTGCACCACGACGCCGACGGCAGCGAAGATCAGGGTGATGGTACCGATGACGGAAGCGAAGATGCCTTCCCTGGGCTTGCCCGCCGCCGTCAGCATGGTGTTGATGGCCTCGGAGCCCTTGTCGCCCAGCAGGCCGCGGAGGGCCTCGGTGACCTCGTGCTGGACGGCCTCGCGGCCGAAGGTGAGCGCGGCGATGGTGATCACCACCACGATCAGGGGCCCGAGCGAGAAAATCGAGTAGTAGGCTATGGCGGCTCCCGCCTTGGCGCTCTTGTGCGCCGACCAGTCGGAGACGGCGGTCTTGAGCGCGGCCCACAGTCCCGGCCGGATGGGGCCGATCTCATCCTGGCTTTCGCCGGCTCGGTTGGCTGCTCCGCTGGCCATGGTCGACGGCAACGACACGGCCGATTGATCAGTTGCCTTGCCGCAGGCGCCGGGGACAGACGTCAGCGCTCAACGTATTTGAAGGTGGGCAGGTCCTTGACCGCGTCCTTGGTCGCGCCCGGCAGCATGATCTTGCGGTCCATGGTCTTCAGCTGCTCGTAAGGCAGCACCACGAGCTTGTCGCCGATGCCGAGGAAGCCGCCCACCGACAGCACCACGAACGGGGCCTTGCCGTCCTCGCCGATGATGATGTCGTCCACCTTGCCGACAGTGTCGCCGGCTTCGTTGACGACCGACGATCCGATCACCTTGCTGGCGCGGAAGCCGGTCGCCACCTTGACGACATCGACCTTGGTGAGCTGGACGGTTTGCGGTGTGCCCTGCGCCTGCACGAGCAAGGGCGTGGCGGCCGCGGCTGCTGCGGCGACGGCAGCGGCGACGGCAAGGAAGACAGGACGCATGGAGGAACCTCTCGATGGGATGCGCCGGATCAACGGCTGACCGTCGCGGTCGTTGCGGCCAGTGCGCGCACCCATTTTCGCCGAGCCGCGTAACCAACCCGGATTTCCTGACGTTTCTCCCGCAGAGTGCGGCCGCGCCCTTCGGGTTATCCCCGCACTCCAAGCCCACCCGACGGAGGAATGCGGGTGGGCTTTCTTGTGCCTACGCGACAGCTCAGCGAATCGGCGAGCCGACGTCGAGCAGCATCCTTTCCAGCGTCGCGTCATCGATCGGCGACGGTGGAGAGGACTTGGCCTCCCCGGGGGGCGACTGCGCCGGCGACAATCCGGCGAGGCTGCGCCATTGCCTCGCCATTTCCAGCAGCAGACCCGCGTCCACGGACGAGTTGCATTTCCGCGCAATGCGCTCGCAATGCGCAGCGTTCTCCAGACATTGCAGATTTGTCCTCATCTGAGCCCCCAGCTCGAGGACGCCACCATCACGGCAATGAAACCACACCCACGGACCGAGCATGACGCCTTCGCGCGAACGCTGGCAAGAGTCTGCGCCACCACTCTGCCGCGATGATGAAGAAAACCGCCTGCTGCCGCCGATAACCGCCAAAAGCGTCAGTCGGAATGCCCTTATCCGGAAGCTTGCTATGGTTCAACCATGGCCCCGCCGCCCGCCGTCATGAGAATCGGCATCATCTCCGACACACATGGTCTTCTGCGGCCTGAAGCGGTGCGCCGACTCGCCGGTGTCGACCATATCATTCATGCCGGCGATATCGGCCGGCTCGAGGTGATCGCAGAGCTGCGCAAGATCGCACCCGTGACGGCAATCAGGGGAAACATCGACACGGGCGCCTGGGCGGCCGAGTACCCGGCCACGGCACGCGTGACGCTCGGCGGCCGGACGATCTTCGTGCTCCACAATCGCAAGGAACTGGACTTCGATCCCGTGGAGGAGGAAATCGACGTGGTCGTCTCGGGCCATTCGCATCAGCCGAAGATCGAGACCGTCGATGGCGTGCTCTACCTCAATCCCGGCAGCGCCGGCCCGCGCCGGTTCACCCTGCCCATCGCGCTCGCGACGCTGGAGCTCGGTCGCGGGTCTGTGCGGCCGCGGATCCATCAAGTCGCTGGATCGCGCTAGCTCGACCCCGAACGATTAATTTTGGCGCTCTACGGTCCGCCAAAATACCGTAGTTGACCCGTAGAAGCACTTGAGTTATATTACCCGGCGCTCGCCTCCCGGCGGCTCTGCTCTATGCATCGTTCATCGGATTACCATCGCGCCCGGCCGCAGCCGGGCCGGCCTGTTCGGCCGAGCGAAAACAAACATCTAAACTTGCGTAACGATCGACATTCGACGGCAAGCTCTATTCCTAGTAGGTCGACTTCCGAGGGCACCGCTACGACCTCTGTCGGAAATACCGGGAATGCCGGAAAATCCTCTTACCAGCGCAGCCCGGCGACCTCGTCGAAAGGGCTCGGCGTTTCCGCCAGAGGCGCCGGCAGCAGCACGCGGGCGAGGGAGCTGTGCACGGCGAGCGCTTCGCCGGGTCCGAGATGGCCGTCGCCGCGGAATTTCTGCAGGAGCTTCCGGATGCAGGAGGGCTCCGCCGCGAGGATCTTCGCCAGCATGACATCGGTGATGCGCTCCAGCACCGATGCGGCGTCGCTGTCGGCGTCGAGACTGGCCAGGATCAGAAGCGTTCGCGCGAGCCGCTTCTCGATGGAATTGACGGCGCGGTCGATCTGCTCCTCCTCGAGCGACGCCACGCGCCGCATCATGTGCAGCGCGAAGTGTCGCGCGAAGAGGGGATCGGTTCGCAACAACTCGCCGACGACGGCCTTCGAGACGCGCACGACAGTGCTCTCCAGCAGCGCAGTGGCCGTGGCGTCATGGGCTTCCTCGCCGAGCGACCGCGCGCCGAAGAAGGTGCCGGGTCCATGGATGGCGACGACGATCGGCTCGCCGCCCGGCGATTGCGCACCGATCGTGACAGCGCCGGAGTCGAGATAGTAGAGGGTGGCGGCTGGCTCGCCCTGCCGATAGAGGACGTCGTCAGCGGACAGCGCGAGCGCCGTGCCGACCTTGTCGATGGCCGAGGGGCGGTTGCGTGCAGGCCGGCCGAGACGGGAGCCGGGCAACGGGAATGCTTGCAACCTGAACCTCTCGTTCCTGCGGGACCGCCATCGCAAGCCTCCTGAACGAGCAAGGGAGCAGCGCGGTTGCTGCGCAGGTCGCTGCCCGGCGCGCCGGTTCGTCAGCGGCCTCGATTTCGTCCGCGGTGAAATCGTCCTGCGCTTCGATGCGCTCGGCATAGACGGCCATCAGCTCGTCCTGGACGTCCATGAGTTCCCGCAGCCGGCCCATCCGCGCCGTCGTGTCGCGGCCTTCCAGCCGCTCGAGGGCGATCAGGCCTTCCTGCCGGCGAATTGCGCTGCGCGATTCCCGGACCATCAGCTTCAGGGTGGCGCGCAGGCTGGAATCGTCGAGCTGGTCGATCAGCCGATCGAGATAGGCGCGAAGCCCGGCCGCGCGCAGCTCCGGCGGGCCTGCGTCGGCCTTGTCGGCTCGCAGTCGCTTCCTATGCACCAATAACGGATTCCCTTCGTATTTTGGCATTGTATGAGCCGGCGCCGACGGATTCGGCGCAAGCAGCGCTGCGAATGCGGCAGTTGTCGTCCAATAGCCAACGAGGGCGCGCCTTGCGCCCTGTTTGTTTGCACATCTGATCATCATCCCCGGGCGCAGCATCCCTCCCGAAGTGCTCGCCCCGTGTACGGCGCTTTTTCTCTTTCGAGCGCGCCAGCCCGCGTGTCGCTCAGGATGACAGCGTGCCCGCTATCGGGCATGAGTTTCCGGACGACCCGCTCCCGGAGGCACCTTCCTCTCAATGGCTGCAGCCCGCCGCAATCTCCCGCTTGCAGCCTTGATGCTCGCCCTGGTCGTGGCGGCGGCGCTGGCCCTGCCGTCGGCCATGTGGACCTGCCTGGTGGCGACGGTTCTTGGACTCGCAGGTGTCGTGCTGTTCCGCGGCAATGGCTGGAGAACGGGCGCGCTGCTGGCCGCGGCGCTGGCGCTGAGCCTCGCCCTGCTCGATGCCTTCGCCGGCCTGCTCACACCGACGGCGCACGGCGCGGGGCTGGTGCGCTCGGTCGAGCCGCGCTGGTGGCCCCAGCCGCATCCCGTGCTGGGCTTCCGGCCCAAGCCCGACAGCACCGCCGTGGCGACCGCGACCTACGATGGCCAGCCGGTCTATCACGAGACCTATCACATCGATTCCGAGAGCGGCCGCGTCACCCCTGCGGCGCCTCCGGGCGCTGACCTTTACCTCTTCCTGGGCGATTCCTTCATGTTCGGCCAGGGCATCAAGGACCAGGATACGCTGCCCTGGCTGTTCGCCGAAGCCAACGACGGCAAGGTGCGCACGCTCAACCTCAGCGCGCCGGGCAGCGCGCCCAACCACCTGGTGCGCGCCTTCGAAGCGGGCCTGCTCGACCGCTACGTCGGCCAGCGGGTGAAGGCCGTGATCGTCTGGATCATCCCGGCCCAGCTCGCGCGCGTCACCGGCGACGGCTCGTGGCTCGCCTCCTCGCCGCGCTACGAGCTTGCCGACGGCAAGCTGGTGCACACGGGGTCGTTCACCGACTATCGCCTGAGCCATCCGCTCGACGGCCTGAAATATTACCTGGGCGAGCTCTTCCCCTTCGTCGGCGCGATCGGCGAGAAGCAGCGGCAGCAGGAACAGCTG
The DNA here is from genome assembly GCA_023436825.1 of Pseudomonadota bacterium. The sequence goes on from JAEZHS010000567.1 coordinate 4,876, forward strand.
AAGCTGTTCGTCGCCATGATAGCGCGGCTCCAGCAGTATGCGCGCGAAAAGTTCAACGCGCCGCTGGTCGTGGTCTATTCCTGGCCCGACGAGAAGTCGCGTGGCCTGCACGGCGATTCGGCGATCGACCAGTCGCAGCTGGTCGACGTCATCGTGCAGCTGCGCAAGATGGGCATCGAGCTGGTGCGCGTCGACGACCTCACCTCGGGCAAGCCGACCGACAGGCTCCTGATCCCGCACGACGGCCATCCGAGGCGCTACACCAACGAGCTCATCGCGAACGAGCTGAAGAAGCGGTTGATCAAGCCCTAGCTGGTCCGGAAGACCAGTCCCAACCGGTGGACGGCTTCGCGTCAGCCCGTCTACAGTACACACCTGAAGAAGCGGCGGATGCCGCGCGTTCTGGGAGGAACACGATGACGTCGATCCAGTCGCGTCTGCTCAAAGTCATGCTTCCGCTGGCCGCCGTCGCCGGCTTCGCAGCCGAACCGGCCATGGCCCAGAAGAAGGGCGGCACACTCACGGTCGGCATCGAGCTCGACATCGCGGGCTTCGATCCGCTGAAGGTCGGCGTCTACGACACCTCGCCCAACATCGCCGCCAGCCTGTTCCTGGAGCAGCTCACCCGGCTCGACGACAACGGCAAGCCCAAGCCCAGCCTCGCCCTGTCGTGGTCCCATTCCGACGACTTCAGGACCTGGACCTTCAAGCTGCGGCCCGACGTGAAGTTCTCGGACGGCACGCCGTTCAACGCGCAGGCGGTGGCCTTCAACTTCAACCGCCAGAAGGATCCCAAGAACAACTGCCGCTGCGCCTTCTACATCGCCAACATCCTGAGCGTCGAACCCACGGACGATCTGACCGTCGTCTACAAGCTCAAGGACCCGGCGGTGAACTTCCCCGCGCTGCTGACGCGGCCCGATCAGAACAGCACCATCCATTCGCCCACGGCCATGCAGACCAAGGGCGACGACTACAATCGCAATCCCGTCGGCACGGGACCCTTCGTCATCAAGTCGTGGACGGCCGGCGACCGCATGGTGCTGGAGCGCAATCCCGACTACTGGGACAAGAACAAGCCCAACCTCGACCGCGTCGTGCTGCGGCCCTTGCCCGACGCGCAGTCGCGCTTCGCCAGCCTGGTCTCCGGCGAGACCGACGTGGTGTGGGCCGACGAGTTCGAGGCCGACAACATCGCCCGCGCGCGCAAGAACAACGCGCTGAAGGTGCTGTCCTATACCGGCTCGGGCGCCGGCGTCGCCGCACTCAACACCAAGGTGCCGCCGCTCGACGACGTGCGCGTGCGCCAGGCGCTGATGATGGGGCTCGATCGCAAGAAGACATCGCAGGCCTTGACCAACGGCCTCGCCAAGCCCGCGACCAACCCCTACGGCGAGGGCTCGTGGGTGAAGTGCAATGACGACGGCGCCCTGCCCAACGATCCCAAGAAGGCGGCCGAGCTGATCAAGGAGTACGGCAAGCCGGTCAAGTTCAAGATGCTGTTCACGGCGACGCCGCGCGGTCGCGCCAACTCGCAGGTCTACCAGCAGCTCTGGAAGCAGATCGGCGCCGACATGGAGATCGAGCTGGTCGACCAGGCGACGTTCCCGCCGCGCGCCTTCCAGCGCAAGTTCGACATCATCGGCTGGCGCATCGTCGACTTCCCCGATCCCGACGTGCAGATGTTCGC
>JAEZHS010000570.1 GCA_023436825.1 Pseudomonadota bacterium
CCGGCTCGCAGTCCGGAAGAGCATGAATATGAGCGGGCCTCCAGGCCGCGGTCCGATGAAAGACTACCGATCCGGCAGCGGAATGAACTCCTCGTCGCCCGGCACCTTGGCGAAGCGGCCGTCGCGCCAGTCGGCCTTGGCTTTGTCGATGCGCTCCTTGGAGGACGACACGAAGTTCCACCAGATGTGGCGCGGACCGTCCATCGTGGCGCCGCCCAGCAGCATGACCTTCGCGCCGTCGGGACCGGCGATCATCTCGACCGGCTGGCCGGCGTGAAATGCCGCGAGATCGCCCACCGTCAGCAGCCGGTCACCGACCGTCAGGATGCCCTCGGCAACATAGGCCGCTCGCTCGACATGCTCGGGCGACACCGCGATCTTGGCCGCCGCCGGCATCTCCACCGCCACATAGAAGATCGGCGAGAAGTGCGTGGTCGGCGCGGTGCGCCCGCCATAGGTGCCGACGATCAGTCGAAGCGCGCTGCCGCCGTCCTGCCAAGCCGGCAGCTTGGCCTTCTCGACATGCTCGAACGACGGCGCGGTCTCCTCGTGGCTCTTGGGCAGCGCTACCCAGGTCTGGACGCCGTGCATGCGAAAGCCCGTGCGCTTCATCTCGGGCTCGGTGCGCTCTGAGTGGGCGATGCCGCTGCCCGAGGTCATCCAGTTGACGTCGCCGGGACGGATCGCCTGGGCATAGCCCAGGCTGTCGCGATGGAAGATGCCGCCGTCGAACAGATACGTGACAGTGGCGAGCCCGATATGCGGATGAGGCCGCACCTCCATGCCGTCGCCGCCCGCCGGCACGACCATCGGCCCGAAATGGTCGAGGAAGATGAACGGCCCGACCATGCGCCGCTTGGCGCTGGGTAACACGCGCCGGACGGGGAAGCCGGGTCCCAACTCGTGGGCGCGTCCCTGGATGAGAAGCTCGATCGGATCGGCCATCTTGTTCTCCTATTCCCTCGTCGGGCGGCGCCATCATGCAGATGAGGCGCCAGGCGGGTTACGGCGGACGCGTGCTCCGGGTCAATCCCATGGGCGGCACCATTTTCGGTTACGAGTCGGTGACTTCGATCGCGATGACGATCCACATGGTCGATTCCACACATATGGTCGCGCGACTGACAGAACTGACGTCCGGTTCACGCACGCCACTGCTGCACAGCGTGATGGCGGCGTTGCCCGGCAAGACCGAGTGGCTTGCTTGCGCACATCGTCTGCGCGACGCAGCACGCAGTGACAACTTGTCCGACGTCCGCTTTCGCGGCCGTCGCTGTGCTTAAACGCTGCTGCAACTCACCTAACACGTGATTTTCATGGGTGTTGCATTTTTGCAACTTTTTATTGGACTTGTGGATTATCCGTGGCCACACTTGGGCTTAGCAGGCAGAGCGTGGGGCGCTGACCGGGGGTAGGTCGGTGATTTCGCTGTTGGCCTTTGAGAGTTGAGTTCGAGTTTCAATGGACCGGGAGAAGGCTGATGGCGTTCAAGACGACGCGAGATCAACGCGCCCAGCGCTGGCGAATCGTCCCAAGCCTCATTGCAGCAACCTTTACTTTTTCCGCCTGTCAGTTCCTCTGCGCTACCGGGGCTATGGCCCAGATCAAGGCGCCAAGTAAAAACCATCTCACGGCCCCGTCCAAGGCGGCCGCCGCTCCCTCCGAGGACGTCCAGCCTTTCGCTATCAGTGCAAATGGTCAGGTCACCGAGCAGCTCACAGCGCTGAATATCGACCCGGCCGACGCCCAGGCTGCCAACGAGGCCGTCACGAAGGCCCTCGAGCAACTCGATCGCAAGACCACCAATTCCGGCCGCGCCGTCCTGCAGCCGCAGGGCGCAGGCAAGCCCAAACGGCTGGTCGCCTTGCAGCTCTTCTCCGCCACCTCGCTGGCCATTGAGCTGCATCGCGGACCCGATGGCGGGTACGGCTACAAGCTCGCCCCCAACGCCACCGCGAACGACGACGAGCGCGTGTCGAGCGTGCCGAGTGCGGCCCGGGCCGCCGGTGCCGGCGCCCGCTCGGTCGTGGCCGGGTCGGTCGCGCTGGTGAAGGTCAAGGCCGCGTCCGGGCTCGCGACCAGTCTCGCCTCGTCCGGCGCGAGCAGCGCCACGCTCAAGGAACTGACCGAGGCTCTGGCCGGTTTCCAGGCCGCCGGCACCAAGGTCGAGGTCTGGAAGGGCCGCACTGTCGACGGCGCACCGCGGCTGCTCGCCGCCGCCATCGGCGAAGGCTCGGCCAAGCGGTCGTTCTGGTGGTTCGCGCCGCCCAATGAGCCCGAAGGCTGGTTCGACGAGAATGGCCGCCGGCTCGGCAGCACGGGCCTCGCCGAGCCCAGCGGCGGTGCGCGCATCTCCTCGCCGTTTGGCACTCGCCGCTATTACGGCCGCTCGAGTGGCGGCGGCTTCCACAACGGCATCGACTTCGAAGGCAAGACCGGCATGCCGATCTATGCGGCGGCCGACGGCACGATCAATCACCAGGGCTGGTACTTCAACTACGGCCGCACGGTGAAGATCAGCCATGCCGACAGCTTCGAGACGCTCTACGCCCACATGTCACGCTTCGCCGACGGCATGGGCCCGGGAAGCCGCGTCCGCAAGGGCGACCTGATCGGCTACATCGGCTCGACCGGCCGGTCGACCGGCCCACATCTGCACTTCTCTGTGATCGTGAACGGCCAGTTCGTCGATCCGCAGCCCTACATCTCCGGCAAGGGCTTCAACAGCGTGCTCGCGAACGAGAGCCTGGTGGCCTATCGCCAGTGGCAGCAGGAGATCCGCAAGGCCGCCGGCGCCAAGGACGACGGCAACGGCTTCCGCAGCCTGCAGGGCGCCGAGCCGTGGAGCCACAATCCCTTCTCCACACGCAACGTTGATCGCCTGTAATCTGGCGGCCGCAATCAGCCTTAGTTGAGCCGTGCGCGCCGTTGCGCGCGTCGGTTTGATCGCATAGGAATTGCGCCATTCGCCGTCGCCGACCCGGCCAGCTGAGGGCCGCCGGGACGGCAGAGGCAACCACGAAGGGAAGGACAAATGCTCAAGAAGTACATGGCCGCCGGCGTCGTCGCGGCCACGCTGGTCGGCGCCGCGGGTACGGCGTACGCCGGCAAGGATCTCGATACCGTCAAGGCGCGCGGCAACCTGATCTGCGGCGTCTCCACGGGCGTGGCGGGCTTCGCCGCCGCCGACAGCCAGGGCAAGTGGTCGGGCATCGACGTCGATGTCTGCCGGGCGGTGTCCGCCGCCATCTTCGGCGATGCCGACAAGGTCAAGTTCGTGCCGACCACGGCACAGCAGCGCTTCACCGCTTTGCAGTCGGGCGAGGTCGACCTCCTGGTCCGCACCACGACCTGGACGCTGACGCGCGACACCGCGCTCGGCTTCGACTTCACCGGCGTCAACTACTATGACGGCCAGGGCTTCATGGTGAACAAGAAGCTCGGCGTGAAGAGCGCCAAGGAGCTGAACGGCGCCACGGTCTGCGTGCAGCCCGGCACCACCACCGAGCTCAACCTCGCCGACTACTTCCGCGCCAACAAGATGACCTTCAAGCCGGTCGTCATCGAGAAGGTCGAGGAGGTGCGCGCCGCCTTCTTCGCCGGCCGATGCGACGTGTTCACGACGGACGCCTCGGGCCTGTACGCGACCCGTGCGGCCAACGCGCCGAACCCGGACGATTACATCATCCTGCCGGAGATCATCTCCAAGGAACCGCTGGGCCCGGTCGTGCGCCACGGCGACAACCAGTTCGCCGACATCGTGCGCTGGGCGCTGTTCGCCCAGATCGAGGCCGAGGAGTACGGCATCACCTCGAAGAATGTCGACGAAATGCTGAAGAGCGACAACCCCAGCATCAAGCGCATCCTCGGCGTCACGCCCGGCATGGGCAAGGCGCTCGGCGTCGACGAAAAGTGGGTCTACAACATCATCAAGCAGGTCGGTAACTACGGCGAGATGTTCGAGCGCAATGTCGGCATGGGCTCGCCGCTCAAGATCGCCCGCGGCCAGAATGCGCTGTGGACCCAGGGCGGTCTGCAGTACGCCCCGCCGATCCGCTAAAGCATAATCGAACCGAAAACGAAGCCGCCGCCCGCAAGGGCGGCGGTTTTCATTTGGGCTGTTGCCTGCCGGCTGCAGCCAGTCAACACTCCGCCCAGGGAGACTAAAAACTGGGAGCTTCAAATGCGCAACACCATCGTAGCGATGGCGGCCGGTCTGGCTGCGATCGCGGCTTCGGGCACCGCCATGGCGGGCAAGGATCTCGATGCCATCAAGGCGCGCGGCGCGCTGAATTGCGGCGTCGGCATCGGCACGGCGGGCTTCATGCTGGCCGACAGCCAGGGCAAGTGGCGCGGCCTGTCGGTCGATGTCTGTCGCGCGGTGGCGGCGGCGATCTTCGGCGATGCCGAGAAGGTCAAGTACGTCCCCCTCACCTCCCAGCAGCGCTTCACCGCCGTGCAGTCGGGCGAGGTCGACATGGTGATGGGCAACGCCACCTACACGCTGACGCGTGACACCGCGCTCGGCCTCGATTTCACCGGCGTCTTCTACTACGATGGCCAGAGCTTCCTGGTGCCCAAGGCGCTGGGCGTGAAGAACGCCAAGGAGCTGAACGGCGCCACCATCTGCGTCGCCCCCGGCACCACCACCGAGCTCAACCTCGCCGACTATTTCCGCGCCAACAAGATGACCTTCAAGCCGGTGGTCATCGAGAAGGTCGACGAGATCCGCTCGGCTTTCTTCGCCGGCCGCTGCGACGTCTACACGACCGACGCCTCGAGCCTGGCCGCGACGCGCGCCGCCAATGTGCCGCCGCCGCGCACCTTCGACGACTTCCTGATCCTGCCGGAGATCATCTCCAAGGAACCGCTGGGGCCCGTCGTGCGCCACGGCGACAACCAGTTCGCCGACATCGTGCGCTGGGCGCTCTTTGCCATGCTCGAGGCCGAGGAATACGGCATCGATTCCAAGAACGTCGATGAGATGCTGAAGAGCGACAATCCCGCCATCAAGCGCATTCTCGGTGTCACCCCCGGCATGGGCAAGGCCCTGGGTGTCGACGAGAAGTGGGTCTACAACATCGTCAAGCAGGTCGGGAACTACGGCGAGAGCTTCGACCGCAACATCGGCAAGGACTCGGCGCTCAAGGTCGACCGCGGCCTGAACAAGCTGTGGACCCAGGGCGGCCTGCAGTACGCCCCGCCGATCCGGTAGGGAGCGGGCGCCCCTCACCCTTCGCTCATTCACCCCCCCGTCCTATGGGGTCCTATGGGGGAGGTGAATGAGAGCGTGGTGGATGAGGAGGAGCCCCGCCCGTTTCTTCATTTGGCCTGTTGCTTGCAAGCCTCCGAGGGCTGACACTCCCCTTGGGAGAAAACGCAAAAAAGGGGCTTCAATGCGCAATGTGCTAGTGGCGGCGGCGGCCGGATTTGCCGCGACCATTTTTTCGACCGGCGCCATGGCCGGCAAGGATCTCGATGCGATCAAGGCTCGCGGCTCGCTGGTGTGCGGCGTCGGCACCGGCACGGCGGGCTTCATGATGCAGGACAGCCAGGGCAAATGGGTCGGTCTCGACGTCGATGTCTGCCGGGCGGTGTCCGCCGCCATTTTCGGCGATTCGGAGAAGGTCAAGTACGTCGGACTGACGTCGCAGCAGCGCTTCACCGCCCTGCAGTCGGGCGAAGTCGACATCCTGTCCAACAACACGACCGAGACGCTGACGCGCGACACGGCGCTCGGCCTCGATTTCACCGCCGTCACCTACTATGACGGCCAGGGCTTCCTAGTGAACAAGAAGCTCGGCGTGAAGAGCGCCAAGGAGCTGAACGGCGCCACGGTGTGCGTGGCGCCCGGCACGACGACCGAGCTCAACCTCGCCGACTACTTCCGCGCCAACAAGATGACCTTCAAGCCGGTCGTCATCGAGAAGGTCGAGGAAGTGCGCGCCGCCTTCTTCTCGGGCCGCTGCGACGTCTACACCAACGATTCCTCGAGCCTCTACGCGACCCGCGCGGCCAACGTGCCGGCACCGGCCAAGGCGGAGGATTTCATCGTGCTGCCGGAGATCATCTCCAAGGAGCCGCTGGCCCCCGCGGTGCGCCATGGCGACAACCAGTTCGCCGACATCGTGCGCTGGACGCAGTACGCCATGGTCGAGGCCGAGGAATACGGCATCGATTCCAAGAACGTCGACGAAATGCTGAAGAGCGAGAATCCGACGATCAAGCGCATCCTCGGCGTCACGCCGGGTATGGGCAAGGCGCTCGGCGTCGACGAGAAGTGGGTCTACAACATCATCAAGCAGGTCGGGAACTACGGCGAGAGCTTCGAGCGCAATGTCGGCCAGGGCTCCATCCTCAAGATCGACCGTGGCCTGAACAATCTCTGGACGAAGGGCGGCCTGCAGTACGCCCCTCCGATTCGCTAGTTCACGAGTAGCGTTGGTTCAAGAAAAGCTGTCAATCCGAGCGTAGCGAGGGGCCTCGGCTGCCACCGGACAGGTGGCGGGCGGGGGGG